>JAPYQD010000091.1 GCA_029937335.1 Gammaproteobacteria bacterium | reverse complement strand
TGATATTTCCACCGGACCCATTGATTTGAATAGTGTGTTTAAAAAAATCCAGCCTGTTACGCTAGAGATTGGATTTGGCAATGGTGACAGTCTATTAGCGATGGCGATCAACACCCCTGATCAAAATTTCTTGGGCATTGAGGTTTATGAAGCTGGCATAGGTAGGTTGATTAATGAGGCCAACAAACACCAACTAACCAACCTAAAAATCATCAAAGAAGATGCAGTTGAGGTGCTTAAGCATCATATTAAAGATAACAGCTTTAAGGAATTTCAACTGTTTTTTCCTGACCCATGGCACAAGAAAAAACATCATAAACGTCGACTTGTACAAGCAGATTTTCTAGATTTGATTTCAAACAAACTGCAAAATGATGGCACAATACACATGGCAACAGATTGGGAAAACTACGCTAAACATATGATGGTGATACTAGAAAAACATCCCCACTTTAAAAACACCCTAGGCGCCCATAAATACTCATTAAGACCTAAACATCGGCCGATAACTAAATTCGAACGCCGAGGCGAACGATTAGGCCACGGTGTTTGGGATTTAATTTTTATTAAGGAGTAATTATGTTGTTCCCTTTATTTGTTATTGTGACACTGCTTGAAATTTATGTATTGGTATCCGTGGGTGAAGAGATTGGTGGATTTAAAACGATACTACTGGTGATTGTTACCGCATTGATTGGCTCTACCTTGCTCAAACAACAAGGCTGGTCAACCATGGCCAAAGCACAAAATGCCATGGCGAATGGACAAACACCAGCATTTGAAATGATGGAAGGTGTGGTGATTTTAATCTCGGGTGTGTTGTTATTAACGCCTGGATTTATTACCGATGCCGTTGGCTTGTTAGGTCTGATGCCTTGGTCTCGAACTTATTTTATTGATCACATCCTCAAAAAAAATGCTGAAAAAGTATTCTCTCAGAACAATACGATGTTCATTCACAAAGGTCAATCACCCGAGAGAAAAGACAAAGGTAAAGACAAAAAAGACACCATTGAAGGCGAGTTTTGGGAAGACTAAAAACCTTAGACGAATGGCTTAATTGGCAAGAAAGTTTACACACCCAAGAAATTGACCTTGGACTTAAGCGCATACAAAAAGTCTATCAAAAATTATTTCCAGATGGCGTTCCTTTTCAAGTCATCACCGTTGCAGGTACTAATGGTAAAGGCTCTACTATTGCCTTTATCGATAGTATTTACCAACAATCAGATTTTAAAGTTGGCGCCTTTACCTCACCACACCTTATCAAATACAACGAACGATTTAGCGTTAATGGGAAAATGGCTAGTGATAAAAGCATCTGCCAAGCTTTTGATACGATCGAGGCGCTTCGAGGTAAAACTTCTTTAACCTATTTTGAATTTTCAACCTTGGCTGCATTGGTGATTTTTGCTCATGAAAAAGTAGATATTGTAGTTTTAGAAGTTGGGCTAGGCGGTCGACTCGACTCAGTAAATATAGTAGACCCTAATGTGAGCATCATTACCAATATCGCTATTGATCACACTGACTATTTGGGTGATACCCGCGAAGCTATCGGCTTTGAAAAATCTGGCATTATGAGGAACGACATACCTTGTATTTGTGGCGATCAAAATCCTCCGACCTCACTGCAAAATCATGCCGACAATATTGGTGCATTGCTCACCTTTGTTAACCAACCGTATCTTGGAAAAATCAGCTTACAAGGCGAACATCAGCAATACAACGCCGCATTGGCGATTGAAGTCGTTAATCAGCTACAACCGCTATTTCCCATAGACCAAAATCAATTATCTCAAGGGTTAGAAAAAGCCAATATTTTTGCTCGTTTTCAAATCAAAACACTTAATGGTAAAACCATTGTGTTAGATGTTGCGCATAATGAGGCGGCCATCAAAGTCTTGGCAGAAACCTTAAAATCAAAAAAAGTACCGACCTTGGCAATTTTCTCAGCACTTAAGGATAAAAATATTAAACTGATGATTAATGCGATTGAATCTTGCATTAATGAATGGTTAATCGTGCCACTTTCAGTTAATCGTGCAATCAAAATCCAAGACTTGGTTGAGAAATTTAGCTTATCAAGCAAAATCACCACTTGCAAGGATATGGAATCCGCTATCCATCAGGCGCTCAATACGCAACAATATCAACGCGTTGTTATTTTTGGTTCATTTCACACCGTAGCTGACGCCATGAAAATTCTAGATAAATATTAAGCCTTCATGGTCTACGCATAGCGATATAATCTTGTAAAATTAGCAATTAACTAGGGAGCACTAATGAGTGATTTTTTTGCAAATATTTGGGAAACGATTGGCCTACTGGTTTGGTCTGACTGGCTAACGATTGCCATCTTAATCGGCTTCCTTGTACTTGGCATTAAACGAGGATTAGCCAAAGAACTCATCAACTTAGCATTCTTACTATTAGCCATTGTAATCGCTTGGTTATTTTACCAAGGTTTAGCCGAAACACCAATCATTACCTGGCTAACGCTCTCTTACAAATCCCATTTAGCAATCGCTTTTGGCGTTCTCTTTATTGGTGTTTTACTAATCAAAAAAGCTTTATACAAACTCACAGCACTTTCATCTAGTGTTAGCAATCCCTGTGCACTTAATCGAATTTTTGCTTTGTTGATATTTTTCGCAACCACAACCGTTGTGAGTTGGTATTATTTAGATATCGTTGCCGGACTGGGTATTATGGAAATTGTTGTTACCAATGAGTCTGTTCGAATTGGCATGTCGTTCGCTATTGTTTTTGCTATTATTGTTGGCGTATGTTCTTCTATTTCAAACATGCTAAATATTTCAATTGGCTCAAGCAAGCCTTGTCTACTTGAGTCATTTTTCCAGAAGATTTTAAATGGCTTACACAGTACTGACAGTGTACTCAACGCACGCAATATTGACAGCACAAAAAACAAATTACTGGGTGGCTTGATTGGATTGATTAAAGGCAGTTTGGCAATTTTAATCATGGTGCTGGTTCTGCAAAGTATTGAATGGGTTTCCCAACAATACTATTGGGCTGAAACCAAAGGCGCGCTCAAAACTTTTCAAGATGTGGCTTCAGATATAAAACCTGAATTATCACAGCATTTATTATTTATCGAAAACGAATAAGGAAGACAGCCTATGTGCGGTATTGTTGGCATTTTATCCACCACTAAAAAAGACACGGCGCTTTATATCTATGACGCCTTAACCATTCTCCAGCATCGTGGACAAGATGCGGCTGGCATTGTTACTTCGCACAAAGGTCGTTTTTATATGCGCAAGTCAAATGGCTTAGTTAAAAACTCATTTAGAACCAAGCACATGGCCAAACTCTTAGGTGATATGGGTATTGGCCATGTACGCTACCCAACAGCTGGTAGCTCATCTGGTGCAGAAGCTCAGCCTTTTTATGTGAATTCACCTTACGGCATCGCCTTTGCTCATAATGGCAATCTAACCAATACTAAACAACTCGAAAAAGAGCTGTTCGAACAAGACCTGCGCCATATTAACACCAATTCTG
>JAPYQD010000090.1 GCA_029937335.1 Gammaproteobacteria bacterium | reverse complement strand
TTGCAACACGTAAAAGTCCACTAGCCTTATGGCAAGCTGAACATGTTAAAGCCAGGTTAGAATACCACCACCCCGGTCTAAGGGTTGAGCTGGTTAAAATGACCACAAAAGGTGATCAGATACTCAATTCCCCATTGTCTAAAATTGGCGGTAAAGGCTTGTTTATTAAAGAACTTGAAGTCGGAATGATGGAAGGTGTTGCAGATATCGCTGTACATTCAATGAAAGACGTGCCCTACGAAATCCCACCAGGATTTGAACTCGGTGCGATACTTAAACGCGAGAATCCATTTGATGCGTTTGTTTCTAACCATTATGAAAGTATTAATGATTTACCTCAAGGTGCCAAGGTTGGTACTTGCTCTATGCGTCGCATTGTGCAGCTCAAGGCCATTCGACCTGATTTAGAAATATTGGATTTACGTGGCAACGTAAATACGCGACTACAAAAACTCGATAATAATGAATATGATGCGATTATTTTGGCTTGTGCTGGCTTGATTCGTTTAAAGTTTGAAGACCGTATTAAACAACAAATTTCAGCTGAGCAATCATTGCCAGCGGTTGGTCAAGGTGCAGTTGGTATTGAAATTCGTGAAAATGATCAAGAAATTCTAGATTTAATCGCCCCTTTAATTGACACCGAAACTTCTTATAGAATTGCCTGTGAACGTGCTATGAATGCACGCCTTGAAGGTGGGTGTTCAGTGCCTATTGCCGGATATTCTACCATTGAAGATGATCAAATCACGCTAACAGGTTTGGTGGGTAATGTAGATACGGGTGTTATTTTAAAAGAACAGGTTAGTGGGTCCATTGATGAGTCAGAGCAGCTGGGTATAGTATTGGCTGACAAGTTGATTTCATTAGGCGCTAAGGATATTTTAAAAGGATAGTGATGCCAACACCCATTGATCAGCAGACTTTAGAGCAATTACAAGACTGGACAATTCTTGATGAAAAATTACATCGAGTTTTTATCTTAGATAATTTTGTTCAAGCTTTTGGTTTTATGACACAAGCTGCCATTGTGGCTGAAAAAATGAATCATCATCCTGAATGGTCTAATGTTTATAAAACCGTTAGGGTTGATTTGACCACCCATAGCGAAGGCTGTATAACCCAATTGGATGCTGAATTAGCAGCGAAAATGGATGATATTTTTAATAAAATGAATCATAAAGGATAGTTAAATATGTTGAGATCAATCGAAAAAAACTTTTTTAAAATCGTACAACGTCTAGGCTTGTTATTTGCAATACTTTCGTTTATTGTTGTTTTGGTGTTGGGCTTTATTAGTTATCAAAAAATTAGTCTTGAGGCAAATGATCAAACTAATACCCCTATGATTTATTTTTCAGATTATCAAAATCCTATCAGTACTCAGCCAAAGAAAACAAAACAAGTTTTAAAAACTAAAGAAGAGGCCGGGTTTGACCAAGAGTTCAACACCCATGTAGATACAATTACTTCTAATTTAGAAAAGCTACCCGATACGGTGATTGATAAAACAGACTTAAAGTCGAAGGTTAGAATTTTGGTCAAAATTAGATCTAACCCTTACGCTAAAAACTTGCAACTGGCTTACGTGAAATCATTGGCTAAACTAACCAAAAAAATGGCTATTGTAGGTGGCAATAAAACCAATGTTGACGAGTTTCTCAAGTGGCATGATCAAGAATTTTCTAAACAAGTTAATGCAAATAAAGAGCTAAATATACAGCAGTTTATTTTGGTAAAACTAGCCACACTTAAGATAGGAGAGGTAATAGGTTATGGTATGTTGGCAGCAGCAGCAGTAATATTTAGCATCTTCATCATGTTTGTGATGATGTTGGTGATGCTGCGAATTGAGCGCAATACTCGACAATAATTCATATGCAAGCAATCGGGTTTAATGGCGTTGAATTTATTGAGTTTGAAAAAGAAACAGCCACGCCTCAAGGTCGAGATTTAATCGTAGAAATCCAAGCCATTTCTATTAATCCAATTGATACCAAAGTTAAGCAAACAGTTACTAAAGACAGCCCTCTAAAAATTTTAGGTTATGACGCAGCAGGTGTTGTCATCTCTGTGGGTGATCAAGTTTCTCTTTTTAAGGTGGGCGATGAAGTTTTTTATGCCGGTGATATGACTCGAGATGGCTCGAATGCCACCCACCAATTAGTCGATGAACGCATTGTTGGCGTTAAGCCAAAATCTTTAAATTTTGCTGAAGCAGCGGCCTTGCCACTCACCAGTATTACCGCTTGGGAGTCGTTATTCGATCGTTTAAAAATCACCAAAACAGACCAAGATAAAACTTTATTATTAATCGGTGCTGCTGGTGGTGTGGGCTCTATGGCGATTCAGTTTGCTAAGCAAGTGGTTGGCATGAAGGTGGTTGCCACAGCTTCCCGTGCTGAATCTAGCGACTGGTGCAAACAAATGGGCGCAGATATGGTGATTGATCACCATGATCTTATAGGGCAATTTAAAGACAATCATCTTGATGCGCCTGATTTTATTCTTTGCATGGGCGATCCAGATGAATATTTTGAAACCATGGCTGAGTTGATTACACCACAAGGCAGTATTTGTTTGTTGGCCAATGCGGGCAAAGACTACAACCTTAATTTACTCAAAGCTAAAAGTATTACCTTAGTTTGGGAGATGATGTTTACCCGTTCTATGTTTACAACAAAAGACCTTGTAAAGCAGCATGAATTGTTAAATGAAGTGGCAGACTTAGTCGATAGTGGAAAAGTAGTAACCACAGTAACACGTCAGCTGAGCCCAATCAATTTAGAAAATATCATCGAAGCACACACAATGATTGAAAAGCGTGACATGATTGGTAAGTTAGTAATTACTCAAATTACTCACTAAATAAGGCATCAACAAATTCATTAGCATTAAACGGCTTAAGATCATCAATGCCTTCGCCGACACCAATATAACGAATGGGTAAATTTAACTCATCAGAGATGGCAAACAACACACCACCCTTAGCAGTGCCATCAAGCTTGGTGATACTGATACCACTAAGCTTGATAGCTTTGTTAAATTCGATTGCTTGATTAACTGCATTTTGCCCAGAGCCACCATCAATTACCAGCATGGTTTCATGCGGTGCATTTTCATTGTGTTTTTTCAAAACGCGCTTGATTTTCTCTAATTCTTGCATGAGATTGCCTTGCGTGTGTAATCTTCCGGCAGTATCAGCAATCAAAATATCAATATTTTTGGCTTTGGCTGACTCATAAGCATCA
The DNA here is from genome assembly GCA_029937335.1 of Gammaproteobacteria bacterium. Lineage (GTDB taxonomy): Bacteria > Pseudomonadota > Gammaproteobacteria > PS1 > Pseudothioglobaceae > Thioglobus_C. The sequence continues at coordinate 286 of JAPYQD010000090.1, read as the reverse complement.
TAAATTACAGAGGCAGCATCAGCACCTGTGGCTTGAGCAACAACCGGTATTTCATTGCGCTCACCCCAAATCTTGAGTTGCTCGACTGCTGCTGCACGAAAGGTATCACCTGCTGCAAGCATCACAGATTTTCCTTGATTTTGGAATGACTTGGCCAACTTACCAATGGTGGTGGTTTTTCCTGCGCCGTTAATACCCACGACTAAAATCACAAACGTTTCTTTAATGTTAGTATCTAGTTGATTATCTTTAATCAGTAGTTTGGATAATTCATCTTTTAAAAATT
>JAPYQD010000089.1 GCA_029937335.1 Gammaproteobacteria bacterium | reverse complement strand
ACTAGAGATCAAACCATCAGTCGTAAATTTAATGAGGCGTTGATGGCATTATTGCTTGAAGTGGCTTTTGACAAAGACTTTATTCTTAATCGTTATATGAATACGGTATATCTTGCACAACAAGGTAATACCCCAATCCATGGGTTTGAAAAAGGCGCAAAATTTTATTTCAATCAATCTGTTGATGCTTTATCAAATGAAGAAATGGCAACCTTGGTGGCCTTAGTAAAAGGACCGAGTTATTACCACCCAATCAAACATGCAAAAAGGTTGTCTAAACGCAGGCAATTGGTTTTATCTATCTATAATAAGTTTGAGAAAATTGTAAAATAATCAAATGATGAATCTATTAGCTATTGATACTTGTACCGAAGTTTGCTCAGTCAGTCTTTATACTGATGGTGTGAAAGTTAGTCGTTTTGTTAAAGGTGTAGAGAAAAGCTCGGGGCTTATTCTGCCTTTGTGTGATGAAGTATTTGCTGAAGTCGATATTGCTGTGGCTGATTTAGACAGTATTATTTATACCAAAGGCCCGGGTGCATTTACCGGTGTACGCATGTGTATTGGTGTGGTGCAAGGCATGTCATTGGCACATGATATTCCTACCATGGGTTTTTCTACTTTAGAGCTTGTAGGTTTTGGTGCGACTAAAAAATACAATTGCGATAAAGTGGCTGTGGCGCTTGATGCGCGTATGGGGGAGGTATATTGGGGTGTGTATCAAGACCAAAAATTATCTAATGAAAGCCTTAAAAATCCAAGTGAAGTCGATGTGTTAAATCAAGATTTTATCGGTATAGGTACGGGCTGGGGCGTGTACGCAGCTGAACTTTCTAAACAGACAGGTGTTAATCGATCTATATCAGACTTCTATCCGAAAGCTGAAAATTTGATTGACTTGTATTTAAATCAAAACAGTGCAGATACTGATGAATTGCCACTACCAACTTATTTACGTAATAATGTGGCGCAGAAATCATTAAAATAATTCTTAATTTTTAACCATTAATAATCACACGTATGTGGAAATGGATTCAGGCATTTGCCTCACCACAAAATTTTTACCGGATTAGTAAAAAACTCATTCCTTGGTTTTTGTATCCGTTCATCGCTCTAACTTTAGTAGGATTGTATTGGGCGTTAATTAAATCACCACCTGATTACCAACAAGGTGAAAGTGTACGTATTATGTATGTGCATGTACCTGCCGCATGGATGAGTTTATTTATTTATGTAGTGATGGCGGTTGCAGGTGCGATTGGCCTTATTTGGCAAATCAAACTTGCCAATGTGGTGGCCTCGGTTTCAGCACCGATTGGCGCGGCTTTTACTTTTTTAGCTTTAGTCACTGGTGCGGTGTGGGGTAAGCCGATGTGGGGTACTTGGTGGGTGTGGGATGCACGCTTGACTTCCGAACTTATTTTGTTGTTTTTATATTTGGCTTATATGTCACTTAATAATGCGTTTGATAATCCGAAAACTGCAGCCAAAGCTTCTTCTGTTTTAGCGATTGTAGGCTTGGTTAATATCCCTATTATTTATTATTCAGTTGAATGGTGGAACAGTTTGCACCAAGGCTCATCGGTGAGTGTAACCAAAGTTTCTATGCAAATTGATATGTTTTATGCCTTGTTATTGATTAGTTTTGCCTTTAAGTTTTTATATGGCACCTTAGTATTGATGCGTTCTAGGGATGAAATACTGGTTCGAGAGCAAAATTCACGCTGGGTTAAAGCGATCATTATAGGAGATAACAAATAATGGAATTATTATCGTTTGATAAGTACGCCTATTACATTTGGTTTTCGTATTTTTTAACGTTTGCTGTGGTTGCCATCCTTTTTATCAGAACCCAATCTATTCATAAAAATGTAATTACCCAATTACGTATTAAGTATTCAAGAGGTAAATAAGTGACTAAAAGGCAAAACAGAATGGTGTTTGTTGCTTTGCTGGTGGCAGGCGCTATATTGGCGATTACTTTATTGCTTCAAGCATTGGGCAGTAATACTAATTATTTTTATTCACCGACTGAAGTAGCAGAAGGCAAGGCCCCAATTGGCAAAAGTTTTCGTTTGGGCGGCTTAGTCGCCAAAGACAGTGTGAAGCGTAAAGATATGACGGTGAATTTCGATGTGACGGATAATAAAAATAAATTTAATATTGAATATACCGGCATCTTGCCAGATTTATTCAGAGAAGGGCAAGGCATCATCACCACTGGTTCTTTAATTAATGGCACATTTGTAGCGACTGAAGTACTCGCCAAGCATGACGAAAACTACATGCCGCCAGAAGTAGCTGATGCTTTAGAAAAGGCCAAAGAATCTAAAAAATAATTATGAGTAAATTCTTACCGCTGGCTTTATTTATTGTATTAGCTTGGTTTTTATTGGAAGGTTTAGGGAAAGACCCTAAAAAACTACCCTCGCCACTCATTGGCAAGGCTTTTCCAAATTTAGAAGTTGAAGATTTTTATACGGGAGAAAAATTCTTTACCAAAGACAGATTAAAAGACAAATTTTCATTGGTGAATGTTTGGGCATCTTGGTGTGCCACTTGCCATGTAGAGCATAGAATGTTGATCAAAATTGCTAAAACGAATACGGTGCAAATGATTGGTGTCAACTATAAAGACACAAAAAAATTGAGTAGTTGTGTTGAGGTAGATCGGGATCAAACCAATTTTGGTGATTGTTTTTTAAGTATGCGCGGCAATCCATTTGATCTTGTTATCTTTGATGAGCAAGGGAAGTTAGGTTTAGAAATGGGCGTATATAGAGTTCCTGAAACTTTTTTGGTTAATGATAAGGGTGTGATTGTATTTAAACACCTTGGCGAAGTAACACAAAAACTATGGGATGAAGAAATGCTGCCTTTAATTAACCCACTAAAAAAATAAGGTATTGGCAAAAGATAAAGAATACTGTATTTTTTACTAAAAGCTATTGACAGCGGGGGTTTTTGATGGATAATTCGTTGAAAGCTTTTTAGTTAGAGCTTAGACTTTTTAACAGAGAATGATATTTACTACACAGGAGAATAAAAGATGAACAAATCAGATTTAGTATCAGCAATTGCAGAGGCTTCAGGTTTAACTAAGGCAGACGCAGCTCGTGCATTAGACGCAACAACAGGTGCAATCACTGGCGCATTAGCAGGTGGTGACAATGTGGCAATTACAGGCTTTGGTAGCTTCTTAGTGAGAGATCGTGCAGCACGTACAGGTCGTAACCCACAAACAGGTGCGGCGATTCAAATTAAAGCATCTAAAGTACCAGCATTTAAAGCGGGTAAATTACTTAAAGAATCAGTCAATAAATAATTTACTTGAGTATAATGTGCCCGGTGCTTAGATAGGTATTAGGCATAGTTTTTTTGGGCGATTAGCTCAGTTGGGAGAGCATCGCCCTTACAAGGCGAGGGTCACTGGTTCAAGTCCAGTATCGCCCACCAAAAAAACATTTCGGTCCGGTAGCTCAGCTGGTTAGAGTGCCTGCCTGTCACGCAGGATGTCGAGGGTTCAAATCCCTTCCGGATCGCCATATT
>JAPYQD010000088.1:1815-3558 GCA_029937335.1 Gammaproteobacteria bacterium | reverse complement strand
CATTATGCCGATGCTATGGGTAATGATCAAGAGGCCGAATTTGAGCGTATTAAAGCCATGGCAACTTACGCACATTCGATTGGTTTACAAGTTAATGCAGGGCATGGATTGACCATGGAAAATACCATAGCAATCGCTGAGTTGCCTGAGATTGTTGAGCTTAATATTGGTCATTCCATTATTGCTAGAGCGGTATTTATTGGTCTTGCAGCAGCAACACAAGAGATGAAAGATTTAATGTTAGGTGCTAGATCATGATCTACGGCGTAGGTACCGATATTATTAACATTGAACGTGTTGAACACATACTCACCAAAAACAAAGAAGGTTTTGTTAGAAGGGTTTTGTCTGAACATGAGCAGTTATTGTTTGCCAACAAAGGCGATAGTGCCTCCTATTGTGCCAAGCGTTTTGCTGCAAAAGAGGCTTTTGCCAAGGCGTTAGGAACAGGCATTGGTAAGATTGTTAGCTTTCAAGATTTGACAGTACGTAACAATGACAGCGGTAAGCCGTATTTCATTCCTAGTGAGAAATTACGTTTATATCTATTGGGTAAAAACATTAAACATGCGCACTTGAGCTTGTCTGATGAAAAATACAATGCAGTGGCTTTTGTGGTGTTGGAGTTAGGTGTTGAGGATCAGAACGATTCGGGCGAATACAATACGACGTTTTAGCTATTAGTTAATATATTTGCCGTAACCTGCTTTATGCGCTTCACGCTTGGTGCCCATGCAGCCAAATTTCACAGCGGTTTGGTAACCAGAAATCGCCAACGGATTTTGCTCTAAGATCGGTATAGGTGTTTCATCCATCTTAAATCTTTTTAAGCCTTTGTTCATTTGCTTAACACCATTGTGGTTCAAGCCTGCACAGTTTTCATTGTAGTACTTAACGGCGCCAACCACTACCAGCATTTCGTTAGGCGATAATGCTTGCGCTGATAGCGTTGAGGTAAGTAGAGTGATGGCTAATATTTTTTTCATAATGCACATTATACTATAATCTATATTATAAGTCAATAATATAGATTTGACACAAGACTAATTGCTATAGTGACAAAGGTAGTTAACACTGACATCATCTTCTAGTTTATAGACTTTAGTAAAAGGATTGTAAGTCATTCCAATCATACCTTTTAGTGATAAATTTGCGTGTCTTGCCCATTCATCCATCTCAGCGGGTTGGATGAATTTATCCCAGTCATGTGTACCTTGAGGTAAAAGTTTGAGTATATATTCTGCACCAACAATAGCAAATAAGTAAGATTTTGGGTTGCGATTAATGGTGGAGAAAAATACTTGACCGCCGGGTTTGACCAGTTTGGCACAAGCTTTAATAATAGAGCTTGGATCGGGCACGTGTTCTAACATTTCTAAACAAGTGACCACGTCAAATTGTCCGGCATGTTGTTCGGCAAACTCTTCCACAGGGATTTTTTGATAATCTACATCAAGACCTGATTCAAGTAAATGTAGTTTAGCCACTTCAAGGCCAGCTTCAGCCATGTCAATGCCTGTAACTGTAGCGCCTTCGTTAGCCATGGACTCACTTAAGATGCCTCCGCCACAACCCACATCTAAAATGGCTTTGTCTTTTAATGCGCCACCACAATGCTCTTTAATGTAGTTTAGACGCAGCGGATTGATATCATGTAATGGTTTGAATTCAGAATTTTTATCCCACCAGCGAGAAGCCAGTGCGGCAAACTTATCAACCTCATCAAAATCTACATTACTCATA
>JAPYQD010000088.1:0-1715 GCA_029937335.1 Gammaproteobacteria bacterium | reverse complement strand
TCACCATCTTCATCAGCAATTAATTCAAATGGGAATGCTTGTTTGGCTTTAAACTTCTCGTGCTTCGTCATATTGTCTTTTGATACACCATATACAACTGAGTTTGCATCAACGAATGCTTGATGATTGTCTCTAAAATCTTGACCTTCTGTGGTGCAGCCTGGGGTTGCATCTTTGGGGTAGAAGTACAGAACAATATTACGGCCTTCTGTGTCAGGAATACTAACGTCTAAATTACTGGTTGCGTTACAGGTAATAGGTTGAACTTTATTCATTGCTTGTATAATGGCATGTTTAAAACGTTGATTTTATCACTGTCATGAAGAACATCCGTAATTTTTCAATTATTGCCCATATTGATCATGGAAAATCAACCATTGCCGATCGATTTATTCAGTTTTGTGGCGGTTTAAGTGATCGTGAGATGTCGTCTCAAGTGCTAGATTCAATGGATATTGAAAAAGAGCGTGGTATCACCATCAAGTCTCAAAGCGTAACGCTGGACTATAAAGCTAAAAATGGTGAAGTTTACCAGCTTAACTTTATTGACACACCGGGTCATGTTGATTTTTCATACGAAGTATCGCGTTCACTGTCCGCTTGTGAAGGCGCTTTATTGATTGTTGATGCTTCTCAAGGTGTTGAAGCGCAAACGGTGGCAAATTGTTATACCGCACTTGATCAAGGTCTGGAAGTGGTCTCAGTCTTAAATAAAATTGATTTGCCGGCGGCTGACCCTGAACGAGTGGTAGATGAAATTGAAGATGTGATTGGTGTTGAGGCACATGATGCCGTGCATGCCAGCGCAAAATCTGGCATTGGAATCCAAGATATTTTAGAACAAATTGTTGAGAAAATACCCGCACCTAAGGGTGAGGTTGATGCACCGATTAAAGCGCTGATTATTGACTCTTGGTTTGATAATTATCTGGGCGTGGTATCACTGGTTCGTGTGATTGATGGTGAGATCAAAGCCAAAACTAAAATTAAAATCTTCTCAAATGGCAATGAACATTTGGTGGATGAAGTTGGCGTATTTACACCTAAGCGTACTAAAACTGAGAGTTTAAAAGCGGGTGAAGTTGGTTTTCTAATTGCCAGTATTAAAAATATTGATGGCGCACCTGTCGGTGATACCATTACTAGTGCTAAAAATCCAGTGACTGAAGCTTTAGAGGGTTTCAAACCAGTACAACCTCGAGTCTTTGCGGGCTTGTTTCCAATTTCAGGTGAAGATTATGAAAAATTCCGCGATGCCTTAGCAAAGCTTCGCCTGAATGATGCGGCGTTGCAATACGAGCCTGAAAACTCTGATGCCTTAGGTTTTGGTTTTCGCATTGGTTTTTTGGGTTTGTTGCACATGGAGATCGTTCAAGAGCGTCTCGAGCGTGAGTATGACCTTGATCTTATTACCACTGCGCCAACAGTAATTTATGAAATTTTGGATAGCAAAGGTAATCTCCATCATGTAGATAGCCCCTCAAAGATGCCAAATAATCAGTCGATTGCTGAGTTTAGAGAGCCTATTATTACTGCTAATATCTTGGTAACCGATGAATTTGTTGGTGCAGTTATTAGTTTGTGTGTAGAAAAGCGTGGCGTGCAAAAAAGCCTAACTTACCTAGGTAGACAAGTGCAGTTAGTTTATGAATTACCACTCAATGAGGTTGTGCTTGATTTCTTTGATCGACTTAAATCAGTTTCTCGCGGTTTTG
>JAPYQD010000087.1 GCA_029937335.1 Gammaproteobacteria bacterium | reverse complement strand
AATTTTTTATTGAAATTTAAAAATTTGGCCAGTGGATGCTTGGCTTGAGCGTCAATATTTAAAGGCGGTAACAGCTTGCTAGCAAAGTTCAGTTTGCCCGATTTTTCTTCTAATTTTGAAGTGCCAATGACCAGCTGTTGTCGTTGCTTAATTTGGCTAAACAATTGTTCTTTGCTTAAAAATACTTGCTGAAGTGGCAACGGCGGTCTATCTAAATTATGACTGGCTTGCTGATGTCTATCCTGAATTTCAGCGAAGGTTGTATCGGCTAAATCACTAAAGCCTTGATAATGCGCAACAATAGTGTTGTCTGCTAAATAATCAAATAAGGTGTTGGTCTGGGTAAAAAATAAGGATGAATAGAACTCAATACCACCAGGGAGGCGTGATTCACTGACTTCAGTATAGATAAAGTCATCCGAGCGATTAAAAACACTTAAATAGTTTTGTTTAAAAATCTTAAGGCTTTGCGCATCGGTTGCGAACTCTCTGGCTGGTAACAAAGAGAGGGCGTTGGTTACATCGACTGATCGTTGTGTTGAAGTGTCAAATGTACGAATAGAGTCAATTTCTTGATCGAACAAATCAAGTCGGTAGGGCGACTTTGCTCCCATGGGATAAAGATCAATCAGGGAGCCCTTAACATTAAATTCACCATGCTCCATAACGGTGGTCACACGGTTATAGCCAATTTTTAGTAATTTTTCAGCAAAGCTGTGAGTGTCGATTACATCGCCTTTTTGCAAACTAAAACTGTATTTTTGGCTAAATTCTAATGGACACAATTGTTGAGACAAAGACTCTAAAGTGGTAATAACAATGCCTTTGGTTAGGCTCGGTAATTTGGCGAGTGTGCTGAGTCGACTCGAGGTGATATCTGGATGTGGGGAAAAATGATCAAAGGCTAAGACTTCCCAGTTATCAAACCGTAGAATATCAAGATCATCATTGTAAAAATTAAGCGATTTAATCAAATGGTCAAAATGCACAATATCATTAGCAATAACCAGAACCACTTGATCTTGCGCTTTGGCAAATTCGATCAGTGCGAGTGCTTGTGCACTACCGTAGAGCGAACCCCAATAGAATTTTTGTCCAGATTTAAACGGTGCAGAATCCTGCAGATAGAGTTGTGGCATTACTAATTTGTTAGGATATCCACACCTTCGTTTTCCAACATTTTGACAAGTTGAATCAATGGTAAGCCAATCAGTGTATTTGGATCGTTTCCCTCTAAGCGTTCAAAAAGACTAATACCTAATGCTTCAGATTTAAAGCTACCTGCACAGTTATAAGGCTGTTCTTTTTTTAGATAGCGATCAATTTGTTTGTCATTTAAAACTTTAAAGATCACTTTAAACGTTTCAACAATTGTTTGACTATTGTTGGTATTTGTATTTAAAAGCGTCAAACTAGTGACGAATGTCACCGTATTTCCAGAACTTTGCTGAAGTTGCTTAATGGCATTTTCATGCGACTGTGGCTTGGTTAATATCTCGTCATCAACTTGCGTGCCACTACCCAGTGTCGCTACTTGGTCTGAGGCGATGATCAGCCCACTTTGTGTTTTGGCAACTTCAACTGATTTTTCTTCAGCTAGGCGATATACTAGTTGTTCTGGTGTTTCACCATTTTTTCTGGATTCATCAATATCTGGCGCAACTGTTGAAAATTCTAGACCAAGCTTGGCGAGTAGCTCTTTTCGAAAAGGTGAAGATGAGGCAAGAATTAATGACACGAGTGATTCCGGTATTTGTAAAATAGATTCATTTTACTTTATTCGAACTTCTTCTATGAGATTATCAATTATTGTAGCAATGGACGACAATCAGCTGATTGGCAAAGACAATGCTTTGCCTTGGCACTTGCCTGCTGACTTGGGCTATTTTAAAAAAACCACAACGGGAAAAACCGTACTCATGGGGCGTAAAACCCATGAGTCAATTGGCCGACCACTACCGAATCGTCGCAATGTGGTGGTCAGTCGTAATACCGATTTTGAGGCAGAAGGCTGTGAGGTGGTGGGCAGTATTGAAGCCGCACTAGCGCTAGCTAAAGACGATGATGAAGTGATGGTGATGGGTGGCGCCTCATTTTATGAACAAATGCTACCGAGTGCTGACAGACTCTACATTACTCAAATCGAAGGTGAATATGAAGGTGATGCACATTTTCCTAAATTTGATCGATCTGAATTTAGTGAAATTAGCCGAGAATCACATACACCGGATGAAAAAAATCCTCATACTTATCATTTCACTATTTTAGAAAGGAATTAATCATGTTAAAAATTACAGTTTTATTGTTATCCATGTTACTACTCTCTAGCTGTGTACTGACCAAAGTGGTGACTGTGCCAATGCGTGTGGGTGGGGCGATTATCTCGGTGATACCAGGTGTCGGTGAAAGTATTGATGCTGCTATTGACGAAACAGCTGATGTGATTGATGCGATTCCAATTTAGCGTAAACTGTTTTAAAAAAGAGGATTAAACCAATGAAAGCTAGCTCAATATTTTTTGCCATTTTTGCAGCCATTACCGCGGCTGTTTTTATCTTTGCGCCAGATCGATTGCCTTCGGGTGTTGGTATTACACCGGTGCCAATCGAGGCTTATGCAAGACCTTCTATTTTTGGTCAAGGGCAAGTTGCTGGGCTAAAAAATTCAACAGGAAAAACACTGCACAATGTCAAAATCAGTTTATTTGAAGCTGATGGAAAAATGATCAAAGGCGCTGTGCGTGAACAATGGCCACCCGGTGAATCGATGGAATTAGGCTGGCTAGAAGGTTGGAAAATCAATAAAGGCACTCGACTTAAAGCCAGTGCCTCCGGTTATTTTCCAAAGAGCTGGCAATACTAATTATCGTTAATAAAGCTACTTTGCATTTTGTTGTAAAACACGCTTAAAGTCTTTTGGCATAACTTTGATAAAGTGTTTAAGTTCTTCATTCCAGTTATCGACAATACGCTGTGCTACAGCAGATCCAGTGAATTCGGCGTGATTTGAGACATACTTAAACAACTCTTTTTGCGCTTCGTCGTCCATTGGATCAAGATCTACCATGATTGGATTGACCATTGCTTCAAAGGTATTATTTGGGTTATAAATGTAGGCGATACCGCCACTCATACCGGCACCAAAGTTACGACCTACGTCGCCCAAGATAATCGCACGACCACCAGTCATATATTCACAACCATGATCACCTACACCCTCAACTACCGCAACTACACCTGAATTACGCACACAGAAACGTTCTGCCACACGGCCCGATAAGTACATTTCACCACCGGTTGAGCCATAGCCGCAAACGTTACCGGCGATGATTTGTTCTTCTGCTTTGAAGGTAGAATTTTTTGGTGGGTAAACAATGACACGACCACCAGATAAGCCTTTGCCAACGTAATCGTTAGCATCGCCTTCAACCTCAAGTGTAATACCTTGTGCTAAGAATGCACCTAAAGATTGGCCGGCAGAGCCTTTGAAATTAATGTGAATTGAGCCTTCATCTAAGTTATTACTACCACGGGTTTTAACTACGTATGAAGATAGCATCGCACCAACTGCGCGATCAACATTGGTAATGAT
>JAPYQD010000086.1 GCA_029937335.1 Gammaproteobacteria bacterium | reverse complement strand
AATCAAAACAAGTGGCACACTATTGCGCACTTAGGTAATGTAGTAATAGGCAATAATGTGACGATTGGCGCTAATACCACAATTGATAGAGGCACCCTAGAAGACACTCAAATACATAACGGGGTACGACTTGATAACCTAATACACATTGCACATAATGTAATTATTGGCCAAGACACTGCGATTGCTGCCAATACAGGCATTGCTGGCAGTACAATACTTGGTAAACGCTGTATGATTGGTGGCATGGTGGGTATTGTTGGTCATCTTAATATTTGTGATGATGTCATCGTTAATGCTAAAAGCACGGTTGATAAAGACATTAAAACCCCCGGCATGTACACTGGTATTCTGCCATTAATGCCACACAAACAATGGCAGAATGTTGGCTTATGGTTGGTAAAACTTGATAAAATTGTCAAATACTTAAACATTAAACTTAAAAACTTAAAGGATTAATCATTATGGAAATGAACATTCAAGATGTTAAGAATTATTTACCACACCGCTATCCTTTTTTACTCATTGATCGAGTTTTAGAAATTGAAATTGGAAAATCGTTGGTTGCGATTAAAAACGTAACTTTCAACGAACCACAATTTACGGGGCATTTTCCCGAGCAGCCAATTATGCCGGGTGTAATGATTGTAGAGGCGCTGGCACAAGCCACTGGTATTTTGGCGTTTAAATCTGAAGTAGGTAAACCGATTGATGGGCAAATTTACATGCTCGTTGGTATCGACAAGGTGCGTTTTAAACGCGTGGTTGAGCCAGGTGATCAAATACGTTTAGAGGTCGAGGTAATGATGGTTAAGCGTGGTATTTGGAAATTCAAATGTAGGGCTTCAGTCGAAGATCAAACAGTAACAACCGCTGAGCTTATGTGTACACAAAAAGCAGCAGACTAATTTAATCTAAAAAATTCTTGAGGAGAATATCATGGCCGTAGATGCTAGCGCAATTGTCGATCCCAGTGCAAAAATTCATAAAAATGCCGAAATATGTGCTTACGCTATTATTGGCGCTAATGTAGAGATTGGTTCAGGCACTATTGTAGAATCTCATGCGGTCATACAAGGGCCGACCAAAATTGGCAAGAACAATCATATCTACTCTTTTGCTGCAATTGGCGGCGATCCACAAGACATTACTTATGAAGAGGGTCAAGAATCCAACTTAGTGATTGGTGATGATAATTTGATTCGTGAATTTTGCACCATTAACCGTGGTACAGAAAAAGAAAAATCACTCACACGCGTTGGCTCTAATAATATGCTAATGGCCTATGTGCATATTGCTCACGACTGCGAAGTTGGCAACCACACTATTATGTCTAATAATGCTTCATTGGCAGGCCATGTTAGAGTCCACGATTGGGCGATCTTAGGCGGATTCACCTTAGTAAAACAATTCTGCATGATTGGCATGCACACTTATATTGGCATGGGTTGCCAGGTAAACAAAGATATTCCAGCTTACATGGTGGCCTCTGGCACGCAAACACGTGTCAGAAGTATCAATGCCGAAGGTATGAAGCGTCGTGGCTTCTCATCAAGTGCAGTAGCCTCAATCAAGCGCGCTTTCAAAGTGGTGTATCGCGAATCTCAAGGTCGACTGTTAGATCATGCTTTACAAGATTTAGAAAAATCTGAAGCTGATAGCCCCGAAGTGATGCAATTTGTAAAATGTATTCGCAGCTCAAAAGTGGGTATCATGCGTGGCCCGATTGAGGAATAACATCTATTTGACATTTTATGGATAAGTCTTTTTTAAAGTCAAGCAGTATTGTCACTGTAATGACTTTTCTGTCTCGCATACTAGGTTTAATTCGAGATCTTTTTATTGCTAAATATTTTGGCGCCAGTGGGTTTACTGATGCTTTTTTTGTTGCCTTTAGAATCCCTAATTTCCTCAGACGTCTTTTCGGCGAAGGTGCTTTCTCACAAGCTTTCGTACCCATTCTAGCTGAAGTAAAAGCCAATCATGACGAGGTAGAAGTTCAAAATGTTATTAATCACATTGGTACCAAATTCCTAACGGTTTTAATTATTATCACTGTGATTACAGTAGTGATAGCACCTTTGGTTATTTTTATGTTTGCCTGGGGTTTTTATTTTGATGCCGACTCTACAAAGTTTGATTTAGCATCCAACATGCTTAGAATTACCTTCCCCTATTTATTGTTAATTTCATTAACGGCTTTTGCAGGCAGTATTCTCAATACTTATGATAAATTCGCTGTGCCGGCCTTCACCCCGGTCTTACTTAATATCTCAATGATTTTAAGTGCAGTATATCTATCTCAACACCTAGAGACACCGATTATGGCTTTGGCTTGGGGTGTGCTAATTGGCGGTATCGTACAACTCTTATTTCAAATTCCATTCTTAATTAAAATTAAAAAATTACCGCGTTTAGCGCATGGCGACCACCCTAGCGTTAAAACCTTAAAAAAGCGTATGCTACCTGCCCTCTTTGGGGTTTCAGTATCACAAATTAACCTGCTGATTGACACCATGATCGCCACTGTTTTAGTGAGTGGTAGTGTGTCTTGGCTGTATTATTCTGACCGCTTATTAGAGCTACCTTTGGCGCTGATTGGTATTGCTCTTGCCACCGTAGCGTTAGCCAAACTTAGCAAACATTTTTCTAATAAAGATGAGAAAAAATTCACTCGTACAATTAATTACGCCCTAAAAATTGGCTTATTACTCGGCGCCCCTGCCTGTGCGGGGCTGGTGCTTTTAGCCGAGCCATTGATTATTACCTTGTTTCAATATGATAAGTTTGATGCATTTTCAGCGCATATGTCGGCACTCAGTTTAATTGCTTATGGTTCAGGACTGTTAGCCTTTATCGTGGTCAAAATTTTAGCCCCTGTGTTTCTCTCTCGTGGCGACACTAGAACACCAGTCAAAGTCGGCGTGATTGCCATGGTGTCTAATGTATTCTTAAATATAATTTTTGCTTATTACTTTGCCCATGTAGGTTTGGCCGTTGCCACCTCAATTTCTGCTGTGATTAATGCGTCTTTACTTTACTACTATTTAAAAAAGCAATCTATTTATCAATTTTCTAGCGATTTAATCAAACTATTTTTAAAAGTGTTATTGGCAAGCTTTATAATGGTCGTCTTTATTTTAAATTTTTCTAACGACATTAATTTTTACTTAGAAAATGGCGTTTGGCAACGCATCACTTCTGTTGCAATCACGATTGTTGTCTCAGCAGCTTTATACTTTGCTTGTCTGCGCTTATTAGGCATCAGGATGAAACAACTATGAATACCGTACAATGTGTGAAATTAAACCAAGAACTCGAAGCCCTAGATAGAGCGCCCTACCCTGGCGAATTAGGCAAAAGAATTTTAGCTGGCGTCTCTAAACAAGGCTGGCAATTATGGTTAGATCATCAAACCATGCTGATTAATGAGAACAACCTTAATATGCTGGACGAAAAAGCACAAAGCTACCTTAAAGAACAAATGGAAAAATTCTTCTTTTCTGAGCAAGGTGCAGACGACATTCAAGGATTCACCCCTAGTAATTAAATCATGGCCAATCTATTTATTATTGCCGCCCCTTCTGGTTGTGGAAAAACTTCTTTAGTTAA
>JAPYQD010000085.1 GCA_029937335.1 Gammaproteobacteria bacterium | reverse complement strand
TGTTTGACAATCATGAACAATTTTTAGGTATTGGCGAGCCAGATGAAGACAACAGCATTAAACCCAAGCGATTATTCATTTAAGAATTGACTATAATTTAGCCTATGAATACTGGGAAAAGTAAAAAGAATGCATTAGTGGGTTATTATTTTGATGGCAACTTAATGCGTAGTGTTAAGGGTGATAAAAGTCTACGTGATAGTGTCTATAATCGCGAACGCACTTTAAATTTGGTAGACGAAAACATTGATGAGCTACTAGAAGTTATCCTATTTTTATTGTTGTCTACGGGCGTGTATCGTATTGTGATTGGGCTTAACAATGGTGAAATTAAAACCTCATCGGTGTTTGATCCATTTAACGTTGAGGTGCATTTGGCTGAAGATTTACTGGTGCCAGATTACGTTTTTAATCATTTTGGCATGATTGCTCTGGATGAAAAAGAAGCATTGATTAAGCGCTATTATAAAATGCTTGAGCACGATCACGCGTTTGAATATTTATCAGAAGAGTGGCAAGGAGCATTTCATGCGCGTAACGAAAGTATGAAACAACTTACTGATGAAAATGAGCTGCGTTATATTATTGAACACATTCCTGCCTTACGTAATTTAGAGGGTTATTATTTACGCTCGGCGGTAATTAATTTATTTAACTCAACAATTTCTATGTCGTTTAATTGCGATGGTACGCAGATTATGTCGCACAAGAAATTTAGAGAGTTTATTGAAGACTACGTATAGGTAGAAAATATGAAAGTTTTGGTTATTGGTGCTGGCGGCCGTGAGCACGCCCTAGCTTGGCAGTGTGCAAAGTTTGATGAAGTTGAAGAAGTATTTGTTGCCCCGGGCAATGCTGGTACACAGTTAGAAAATAAACTGACCAATATTGATATTAGCTCAGAAGATATTGATGGGCTAATTACGTTTGTAAAAGACAACCAAGTTGATCTTACTATTGTTGGCCCTGAAGCGCCGTTAGTCATTGGCGTGGTTGATCACTTTCAGGCAGAAGGTTTGGCTATTTTTGGTCCGACTGCAGCAGCATCACAGCTCGAAGGCTCCAAAGCTTTTTGTAAAGATTTCCTTGATCGAAACAACATCCCGACTGCTTACTATGATGTCTTTACCGAGGTCGGGCTAGCGGTTAAATATGTTGAAGAAAAAGGCACGCCGATTGTGATTAAAGCCGATGGTTTAGCAGCTGGCAAGGGTGTTATTATCGCCAATACTGAGCAAGAAGCCGTTGATGCTATTAATGATATGCTTGAAGGAAACCGTTTTGGTGAAGCCGGCTCTCGTGTGGTGGTGGAAGAGTTCTTGGTCGGTGAAGAAGCCAGTTTTATTGTGATGGTCGATGGTAAAAATATTTTACCAATGGCCACCTCACAAGACCATAAGGCTCGTGACAATGGTGATAAAGGCCCTAATACTGGTGGCATGGGTGCATATTCTCCAGCACCGATTGTCACTGATGAGATTTTCCAAGACGTGATGGACAGCGTTATTCGTCCAACGGTTGATGGTATGGCAGCAGAAGGTAATCCCTATACGGGTTTTTTGTATGCGGGCTTAATGATTGACCAGCAAGGTAATTCTAAAGTTTTAGAATACAACTGTCGATTTGGTGATCCTGAAACCCAGCCAATCATGATGCGTCTGCAATCAAATTTGGCAGATTTATGTTTGTTAGCCACCAAAGGCCAGCTGAATCAAGCCACCATTGAATGGGATGATCGTTCTGCGATGGGCGTGGTATTGGCGGCCAATGGTTATCCAGATGCTTATCCATCGGGCGAAATAATCGGCTTGCCGGCAGACAGTGATGAGGCTAAAGTTTTTCATGCAGGCACTAAGATGGACGATGACAAAGTTGTTACCAGTGGTGGTCGGGTATTGTGTGCAACGGCACTCGGTGCCGATACCAAAGACGCACAAACTAACGCCTATGCACTACTTAAAAAAATTGATTGGTCGAGCGCTTACTACCGTACTGATATTGGTTTCAAGGCGTTATAGATTTGATTATTATCGGGGTTGATGAGGCAGGTCGTGGCCCACTCGTAGGCTCTGTGGTGGCTGGCGCGGTTATTTTGCCAAATGATTTTGACTTACCAGAGCTAACTGATTCAAAAAAACTCAGTGAAAAAAAACGAGAAGTTTTATATGCTTTAATCACCCAGCAGTGCCAATGGGCGGTGGGCGAATCAAGCCCTAAAGAGATTGATGAAATCAATATTTTGCAAGCCACCATGTTGGCCATGAGGCGCGCTGTTGAAAATCTAAATATTCAATACGACCAAGTGCTGGTGGATGGCAATCGTTGTCCAGAGCTTGAAAACTGCACCGCCATTATTAAAGGAGATTTGTCTGAGCCGGTTATTTCAGCTGCATCGATTATTGCCAAAGTGACTCGAGATCGGCAAATGATTGCGCTAGATAAACAGTATCCGGAATATGGTTTTGCCCAACATAAGGGCTACGGCACTAAGGTACATTTAGAGGCTTTAAAAACCTATGGTGCGATTGAGCAACAGCATCGATTTTCATTCGCGCCTATTAAAAGATTAATTGACTAAAACGGCGTACCTTCAGTGTTGCCACCTAAGGCTCTGAGTTGTTTTTTAAGCTCGGCTTTTTTGGCATCGAGTTCGGCTTGTTGTTTTTTAAGCTCAGCGGTTTTTTGGTCATTTAATTCTCTTTGACGATCACGTTCAATTTCAGTCGTTGGACGGGTTTTTAAATAATCAAATAGCTTAACGACTTTTCTCACGCCTTTGGCTTTAGCCGCTGTTGTCGCCGCTTTATCAGCTTCACGTTTAGTTACCTTGCCCATCAAGTAAACCGCTTGATTTTCAGTCATCACTTTCACATGGGTTGGGTGGAAGACTTCTTGATTTTGGAAAAGAACTTCAACTTGTGTCGTAATGGCCGCATCTTTTATTCGGCTTAAATAGCCGCTGTTTGATCCAACGATTATCTCATTGATAACGCTCTTAACTTTTGGATCGATAACTTGTACTTGTTTAACAATGTAGCTACGAAGGTCGTTGTTTGGCGCTTCACCAGTCGCAAGTACTACTCTATCAAACGACATAAAGTTAACGTGCGCATCGCTAATTTTTGAGCTTTCGGTTGACCAAGCCAACAATCTTAGGCCAATGGTTTTGTCGTCAATCATCTCGCCCGTGGTGCGCCTTTCATTAGTGACAGAAACAACGGTACTAACGGTTGATGCAGTGCTAACAATGCAACCACTCAGAAAAATTGAGCTGAGAATAAGGGTTGATAAAAGTAATGTTTTTTTCATAATTGATTAAGCCTCGAAAGCGTTTTTTATCCAATTGATTTTAGGATATTTTAAATCAGATTCAATACCAACAACATCAAACCGACAGATAAATTCTTGATACTTAGAATGTTGTTGCAAGTAATACTGCGCGGTGCGAATTAGTTTGGTTTGTTTGTTGTGGTTGATGCTATCAGTTGCCGAGCCGAATTGCGTATTTTGTCGATAACGAACTTCAACAAAAACTAATGTGTGTTCGGATTTATCGAGCATAATAATATCTATTTCACCCATTTTGGTTAAATAGTTTTGTTCAATGAGTTCGAGGCCGTGCTTGCA
>JAPYQD010000084.1 GCA_029937335.1 Gammaproteobacteria bacterium | reverse complement strand
TACAAGATACTTTTGGTATAACCGGTTTCATCAATAACAGCCTGACTTACAGGCGTTGACTCAATCACCCACGCCTTCTCGTTGCCGCTCTTGCGCTTGACTGTGACTTCTTTCAATAGTTTAAATGTGTAATCATCGAGTTCCTTGTCGGTCATGTCTGAATAAGAAAAATCACTGCCCATAAAGGCTGCATCTTTATCACTAGCTGGAATACGCTTAGTTTTTTTCAACGCCGGCAAATACATCCACTGGTCATCATCCTTGTCATCACCACTATAGTCATAGGTTAAAAATGCAGTATTTTTGACGTCACTGGGAGATAAGAAAAAGATGGTTTTATACTCAGTATTGACACCAATATCTTTTGAAAACGTGCGCATTTGTCGAATACGTTGCTTATTATTTTTATCAATCAAAGTCATTTGCATGGTGGATACCATGCTAGTACCATCATCTCTAGCATCTACCTTTTCCATGATACTTCTTGCTTTATCTCCGGCAAACGTTACTGGTGAGCTCAGCATCAGTACTACGCTAAGTGCAGCCAATCTTATTACTTTCATTATATGTCTCCTTTGTTGTGAATGAGTAGCTTCATAATTGCTGGCACTAAGAAAAAATCTGCCATTAATGCAATAAAAATAGCGCTGGCAGTTAATACACCAAAATTAAACATAGAACTCATAGAGGCAAATAACAACACCAAGAACCCTAACGAAAGCACGATTGAGGTAACAACAATTGCTCTACCCGTTCCCATTAATGTTAGTCTTACAGCTTTATCAACGTCGTTGTATTCGAGTTCATAACGCCTAAAGTTGTGCATAAAATGTACGGTATCATCCACTGCTAAACCTAGTGCGATGGCGCCAACTAACATAGTAAACATATCTAACGGCATATCAAAAATCACCATAATGGTTGATAAGAATAAAATTGGCAAAATATTCGGAATCATACTAATCAGACCAATTTTGACATTGCCGATTAGAATAATCATCATAATAGAAATTAAGCCAAAAGCAATCACATAACTAACCGCGCTTGAATGGATAGACTTCTCCATAATAACGGACAATAATGTCATTATGCCTGTTAGTGACACTTTAGCTACACCATTAAACTCCTGATTAAGCTGAGATTGAACTTGCGATATAAAGTTATTATATTCAAGCGCGTCTATATATGGAACTTTGACGGTAATACGTGCCTTAGAAAAACTTGAATCAACAAAATCTTCTAGATCGTCGCTGCCACTATTTTCAAATAAGAACAATTCCTGTGCAATCAAATCCCTGTCTTGTGGAATACTATAAAACTCAGCTTGATTTTCGTTTAACGCCCGGTTAGTCTCCTTAAGCACGTCAATCAAGCTCAGGGTTTTACCCACAAAGTAAGTTTGTGTTTGGATACTGTTCAGATAATCTGTGGCATTTTGGATTTTGTTAAGTATTGCTGGATCATACAAGCCATTTTCTTTGCCTGTATCAATCACAATCTCCAAAGTAATTGAGCCTTTGAGCTTATCATCTACCACCTCAGTTGCCACCCGTGAGGCGTGATCTTCTGGAAACCATGCCAACGGATAATGCGAGAATCTTAACTGTGATGCAAAGAAAATAGCAATCACAATCATCACAGCACTGATTGAAATAATAGCTTTTGGATAACCCGTAGAAATACGACTAATGCTTAACAACATGGTGTCCATCTTGGTGTGTTTCTCTTGATCTTCTTTGACTAACTTAACTTTAATTTTCATGGTGCTTAGTAATGCTGGCAACAATACCAACGTAAACAACAAACCGATTAACACACCACTACTGGCAAACACGCCCAAATCCGCCACAGGCGATAATTCTGAAAATGAAAATGACCACAATCCTGCTGCTGTGGTTAATGAGGTCATTACAATGGCAAGACCAGAATGACCCATAGCATAACGCAAAGAGGTTTTGACTTCTTGCG
Source organism: Gammaproteobacteria bacterium (assembly GCA_029937335.1). Taxonomy (GTDB): domain Bacteria; phylum Pseudomonadota; class Gammaproteobacteria; order PS1; family Pseudothioglobaceae; genus Thioglobus_C. The sequence goes on along the minus strand of JAPYQD010000084.1, from coordinate 1,675 downwards.
TCTTGGCAAAATCTTTATAAAAAATAGCCAATAAATGTATGGCACCGCCTGTAATCACCGCCAACAAAAATGATGGCATGATTTGAGTCACAACGGTAAACGGTGTGTTCGTTATCGCCATCATTGATAGTGTCACTAAAATGGTAAAAATTACAGCAACAAGTGGCAAAAACACACCAGACACCCGCTTAAATAATAATGCTAAAACAACAACAATCATAAGCATCATTTTCTGAATAAAACCCTTGGTATCAGCCATCATGCTTTGTTTTAGTGTGCCAGCAATTACCGCTGACCCTGTTAAATAAATATCAAAATCATACGCTTGAAAGTCTTTGATGATTTCCTGAGTAGCCTTAACAATTTCAGTATTTTCCGCATCACTCAAATATAGCTGTTGAGCATCATCTGTAGTCTCAACATCATCGGCAAATTCATCCTCTTCGTCCTCAACAATTAAATTACCATTGGCATCAAATGACGAATAGGTCTGCGTATCGATAATAATAGTAGTAAAGGTCTGGTCTTCACTATAAAGTAAATTTTGAAACAATGGATTATTCAGTGCTCTTTGTTTGTAAGGCTTAATGTCTTTTTGTGTAGCAGGAAGCGTCTCAAACAAATCTTCGACAACCAGACTGTCTTCGTTACCATAAGTATTTCTGGCGTTAATTAATGAATTAACCTCAGTGATATACGGCAGTTTGTTTTCAAGTTTTTTATGTAATTTTTCAAGTTTATTTAGGAAGTCAATATCAAAAATATTGTCTGTTTTTATGGCAATAAGTAACTTTTCATCTCGACCAAACTGATCTCTAAACTCATCGTAAGCTATACGCATTGGATCTGTTTTATGAAAAAACCCTTCCGTTGAAGTATCCATGGTTAGCTTTGGTAATTGCGATCCAAACGCTATAACCAACAACAAGATAGCTGCTATTACTTTCTTACGATTTTCAAAGATAAAATCTGAAAAACTTTCAAACTTTCTTTCAGCACGATGACGCCAGTTCATGACTTGTCCGTTTTAGACCAATCTACATCAGTATGACCATGCAAAATGAAATCTTTCGATGACTTACGCACTCTTTCCGTATCAGTTTTATCAGAAGCATCTACATAACCAATTGCCAAACCAGTAAATGGTTCAATTGATTCATTTAGACCAAACATCTCACAGGCCTTTTCAGGATCGATACCAATCATCTGATGAACCGCTATTCCTCTTACAGTAGCTTCAAAAGTCAAGCTTGCTGATGCTGCACCCAGATCATGCACGGCAGCTTTGTTGGGTTCTCCATTATGCTCAAAATTGTGCTCTACCAATCCAAGTGCTAGCACTGGTGCATTCTTTGCCCAAACCTGATTTTCCTCCAGCAATACATCAAATAGTTGTTTCCATACACCGTCATCACTTCCGCGTACACCAACAATGTAGCGCCAGGGTTGCGCATTGTACGAAGACATTGTCCAGCGTGCGGCTTCAAACAAACTGTTTAAATCATCAGTGCTAACTTTACGCTCTGGGTCAAACGCATAAGGGCTTTGGCGCGCGCTAAGCGCTTCATGTATGGGGTGGTTTATAGGGTTTTTCATGGTTTTCTCCATAATTAAGAAATAAAGTTTAGTCTAACATGGCCAAAAAATGACGGTAGTGAGAAATAGTTTTTTAGTG
>JAPYQD010000083.1 GCA_029937335.1 Gammaproteobacteria bacterium | reverse complement strand
CTTTAAGCTCATTCAATATATCTTCTTGTGCAATCTCTCTATCTTGATCTTCTTCAGCTTGTATTTCCAACGCCAGGCTTCTTTTCTTTTTCCTGTCTCTCAATTCAGAAAAAGAGGGGAGAAAATAAACATCATAATTATGGCCAAGCTTATCTTTATGCTCTACACAAACTTGCTTCTTGATATTTAACACTTCGGCTAATGAGTAAGAGTACTTCCAATATTCTAGCTCATCATTTAGTTTCTGATTTCTAGTGCGGTCAAGAAATCCTCCAAGTTTTTTCTGTAATTTAGAATTCTTCTTTTTGCCTTCTAGGCTTAATTGCTCACAATTTTGAGCATAGTGAATTACTGATGCAGATAATGACTCTATAGATACTGCTAAAATATTTGTAGAAGCTAAAGTTAGTGATATTAATAAAAAAAATTTCATATCAATTCACTCTAAAATGGAACAAGATTTCACGATCGAACACACTTGTATCTGGTGCAGGGGGCAATGGTGAAGCTTTATATACTGCCCGTTCAATAGCATTTTTAAATGATTTTGCCTTCGCATTGTTATCAATATTACAAGTCTGTACATTCACACTTTGTACATTACCATCGACATCTTGCAAGATATGAACGTCACAACCCCAACTATCTTTTGCACCTTGATAACGCCACTGATTATGCACTCTGGAAGCAATTTGATTAATATAATTAACTTTAAGCTCATTCAATATATCTTCTTGTGCAATCTCTCTATCTTGATCTTCTTCGGCCTGTATCTCTTTGGTTAAAGCACGCTTAGACTGCTCTTTGTTAAATTTTTTGGATTCAACTTTACGTAATTCTTCAATTTCTTGTTTTTTCTTTTCGGCAGTTTTGGCTTTTTTCTCAGCTTCCTTTCTTTTCTCTTCAGCAGCTTTACGCTTCTTTTCTGCTAAGGCTTTAGCTTGCTTTTCTTTTTGAGTTCTAGCTTTGAGTTGGTTAATTTTTCTTTGTTTTTGATAACGCTCATCTTCCAAAACTCTTAAACGTTTCTCTTCGCGCTGAATTTTTAAGGTTTTCTGTTTTTGAATATCAACCAGACGTTGTTTTTCTTTTTTGATTTCAGTTAAATCAACTGTTACTGCTTTGGGGATAGTTCTAGAGGCCGCTTTTTTAGGGTCTTCCTTTGGAATTTCCCAACGCTGTGCGTTAGAGAAAAACAATCCAACCACTAAAATAAGGTGGAATACCACAGCCACCCAAAAAGCAATCGGATGACTTTTAGCGATTTCAGGCAGTTTAATTTTTTTGATAAAATCTGTCTTCATACTACTTAGCATCTGGTGATTCGGTTACGATACCCACCTTCTCAACCCCATTTTTTTGCAAGAAAGACATGAGTGAAATCACCGAGCCATAAGCCACTTCTCGATCGCCTCGAACAAAGACTTTCATTTGTGGGAAAACTTGTAATCTAGCCTGTACGCGTGCAGCAATTCTGCCCAATGAAAGGCGCTCGCCCGAACTCACTTCAACCCCTTCGTCAGCCATTGAATTAATAAAATATTCACCTGCTCGATTAATAGTGATAATGGTGGGCTGTTGTTCGGTAAAGTCAACCATTTTCGCTTCAGCAGCAGGCAAGTCAACATCAATGCCTTGTTCGATGATCGGCGTGGTCATCATAAAGATAACCAAGAGCACTAACATCACATCAATATAAGGCACAATATTGATTTGCGCATCGATATTCGGTCTAATGCGTTTTGGTAATTCAATCATTATTAATTACTGTTGTCTTTGGAAAATAACAAACAATTCCTCAATAAAAGCGGTGTATTTATTGTTAATTGCCTCCACTTGAGAAACCAAGCGATTGTAGAAAATGGTAGCTGGAATCGCAGCAAATAAACCAAATGCTGTTGCAATCAAAGCTTCAGCAATACCAGGTGCAACAATAGCAATGGTTGCTTGCTTAACGGATGCCAAACCAATAAAAGAATGCATAATCCCCCAAACAGTGCCAAATAAACCAATGTACGGACTAGAAGATGCAATCATTGCTAACACGCTTAATCCGCCATCTAGACGATCAATTTCATTGTTAGATGTGGTATTCATTGAGCGATAAGCACGTTCAGAATTCATGATTAATGCTTGATTAGAGGTTGATTTTGAGTGGATAAACTCACCATAACCAGAGCCAAAGATATGCTCCATGGGTGTGCGATCAGAAACAATTTTCGGGATTTGAGTGTGTAATTTTTCAAGATCCGTGTCCGCTAAAAAATGATGATGAAAAACTTTAACATCTCTCTTAGCATCCATTAAAGTTTTCTTTTTTGATAGGATTAACGTCCAAGAGTAAATACTCATTAATACCAAGATAAACATAACCACTTGAACCACAAAGCCGGCGCTCAGAATTAGGCTGAAAATTGACAAACTGTTATCCATTTATTTTCTCCAAAATGATCGGTGGAATACCGCAAGGTTTAAAACTGTCAGCATGTAAACATGCCACAGTTATTTGTGCTTCAAATAATACCTTATTTTGCTTTGAAGGCGTTATTTTCTGTGAAAAAATCAGACTAGCATGGCCAACTTTTTGGATTAAAGTTTGCACATTCAACAAATCATTAAATTTAGCTGGTGAATGATAATCCGCATTGATTGATCTTACTGCAAAAATCACATTATGCGTTTCGACTAAATCATCTTGCTCAAAGCCTAGGTCTCGAAGAAATTCAGACCGCCCTCTTTCGATAAATTTAAGATAGTTGGCATAATAAACCACGCCACCGCTATCTGTGTCTTCATAATAAACTCGAACTGAGAGATTTGTACTATTTTGATAGGTGCTCATAATAAAGTAAACTTTTTTTACTCATTAAACAGATCTTTTGTATTGGCAGGATTGCTCAAGCCTAAATGCGAGTAAGCTAAATCTGTTGCACTACGACCACGCGGTGTTCGCATGATAAAGCCTTGTTGAATTAAATAAGGCTCTACCATGTCTTCTAGCGTGCCGCGATCTTCACCAATAGCAGTTGAAAGTGTATCTAGGCCCACGGGCCCACCTGAAAATTTTTGAGTCATGATCGATAGATAGTCTCGATCCAATTGCTCTAATCCTCGCTCATCCACTTTAAGTGTAATCAAAGCTTCACGGGCAAGCTGCTGATGAATCACGCCATCGGTTTTCACATCGGCAAAATCACGTACTCGGCGCAATAAGCGGTTAGCAATTCTTGGTGTACCACGTGAGCGTTTGGCAATTTCAAGTGCGCCCGTTGTTTCAATTTGAATACCTAGAATATCAGCAGAACGCTGGACAATTTTTTGTAAATCTTTTACTTCGTAAAATTGTAAGCGTTGCACAATACCAAATCGATCGCGCAGTGGTGAAGTTAGCATGCCGGCACGCGTGGTGGCACCAATCAGTGTAAATGGTGGCAACTCTAACTGTACAGAGTGTGCTGCCACACCCTCACCCACCATAATATCAAGCTTAAAATCCTCTAAAGCCGGGTAGAGAATCTCCTCAACAACAGGATTAAGACGATGGATTTCATCAATAAATAAAATATCGTACGGTTCAAGTTTAGTCAGAATAGCGGCTAAGTCGCCAGAACGTTCTAACACTGGACCGGAAGTTTGCTTTAACCCAGCGCCCATTTGATTAGAAATCACGTTAGCCAAGGTGGTCTTACCCAAGCCAGGAGGGCCGTAAATTAATGAA
>JAPYQD010000082.1 GCA_029937335.1 Gammaproteobacteria bacterium | reverse complement strand
AGACGGACATTGAATAACTGTTGCGACATGCTTAAGCATTATAACTTTTTAAGGCTTGATATCAGTCTATTTACAGTGGAAATTTCAAAGTTGCCACAGCACCATTTTCCATAAAACGATTCTTCAAGCTCACCTTACCACCGTGTAAGTTCATAATCTTCTTCACAAAGCGAAGTCCTAAGCCGTTACCACGTTTGCCTGTATCAGGCCTTGATGAGGAGAAAAATCGCCTAAACAGCTGTTTTCTAGCGTGCTCAGGCACGCCAGGGCCTTGGTCAAGTACCTGGATTTTGACACACGTGTTCGACTCACTCACTTTAATTTCAATGGTTGATCCTTTCGGTGTGAAGTCAATGGCATTATCAATGATATTGCCAATGGCTTGTTCGGCTAACAACTTCTCCGCTTTAATGCTAAATTCACGTTCAATGTCATAATCAACCTTGATGCTTCTAGAAGTAATGTTTCCAATTCTAGTAGGTGCTTTAATCACTTCTTCAATCAGAGTTTTAACGTCTATCTTCTCAACCTTGTCTAACTTGTCTCTTCTCTCAATGCGGGATAGGTTGAGTAGGCGATTAACCAACAAATCCATCTTCTTGTTGGATTCAAGAATGTTGTTAATAAACCGTTTACGTTGTTCATCTTCCATCGGCATCAGCAAGTTCTCAGCCGTGGCACGAATACCAGTAATGGGAGTACGTAACTCATGCGCCATGGTATTGATGTATTCTTCAACGTATTCTCTGCCTTCAAGATCAACCCTAAGTTTTTCAATGGCTTTAGAAAGCTCATCGAATTCAACTTGACGTATCTTAGGCGCAACTGCACTTTCACCCTTGGATAGGCTAGTAGTATATTTAATCAGCTTGTTAGTACCACGAGACACCGCATAACTTGCACCTGCGCCAAACAAAAGAGAAATTAAGAACAGATAAATTGCGTATTTTTCGATTTGGTCTTTTTGTTCTAAAACGTAAGGCTTTAAATCAACGGTCGGCTTAACGGTTGTTAATACGCCAAAAATCTCGTTGTTATGATAAATCGGTGCAGCCACGTACATGGCTTTTTGATCCGACGTAGGTGCTTTGTTTTCTGGGTCTAGCGCGCTTGAACGCTTGCCGTATTTACCTTTTAGCGTTAGATAAACATCGTTCCAGCGTGAATAGTCTTGACCCTTTCGTTTGCCCGTGGAGTCGTAAATAATAACACCATCTTTATTAGCAATGTAGACCTGTAAGTTAGGGCTTTTCTTGGTCACGGAATAGATACTTGCATCAATCTCACGATCCAAATACCCACTGATTAGGTGATGAACTTTGTCCACATTGATTTGGTCGTATTCAATGTTGTTGCTGATCATTTGTGCCAATAAATTAGAAGAATCAATCATCACTTCTTCAGCCGCCTCATCAATGCCTTTAGTAACGCGAATGGATATTTTATCAATCACAAACCAAACAATCGCACTACTGATAATAAAGTAGCCAATGAACAGCTTTACCCCAATAGTCAGTCTCATAATACGAGCGAGTAGCCTAAGCCACGATGGTTTTTAATGTACTCATTGTCAGGCTCTATTTTGTTTAAAGCCCTTCGAATGGAGCGAATGTGAGTCACAATAGTGCCTTCACTAGAGCCATGAGGTCTGTCCCACATAATGCTCAACAAATGCTCTTTTGAATGAATACGATTTGGCTTTTCAACCAAACAAGATAAGATCTTACATTCAGCATTAGTTAAATGCAGAACCTGTTCATTTAACAGTATTTGATTCAAATCTTCATTAATGGCAAACACCTCTTTATGGTTTTTCGTTACGACTTGCACAGGCTCGTTTTGCATTCTCACGTGTCTTAGTTGCGCTCTAATTCTAGCCACCAATACTCTAGGATTAAATGGCTTGGTGACGTAATCATCCGCACCCAATCCTTCAAGACCCAATACAATGTCAGCGTCATCGTCTCTTGCCGTAATGATAATAACAGGCACTTCTAAGGTTTTTCTAATCTTACGGAGCACATCAAAACCACTCATATCGGGCAACCCAATATCAAGCAAAACCAAATCAACGGCATTGTTATTAAGGTGGTCAAGTGCATCATTTCCCATCTCACACCAATTGACTTTAAACGAATCACTTTCCAGTGCAAAGCTAATGCCCTCGGCGATGACTTTATCATCTTCAACTAGTAGAATATTTTGCATAACACTGTTACGTGGTTTTTCATTGAATGTGAGTATTGTAATTTATAACACCTTCAATCAAAACCGTCTTTATCCAATCTTCATTAATTCTTCATTTATAAAACATTTGACATTCATTATTAAGCCCTAAACTGTGCTTATTGTTTTTAGTTAATTGGAAGTCAAAATATGCGCAAACTCTCCCTCCTTGTAACGTTGTTATCAACGGGTGTAATGGCACAATCAACTCTGTATGTGGGTGATCAAGTCAAAATACCAATGCGCTCTGACGATTCAATTGCTAAAGGCAATATCATTACCAAACTGGGCATTAATGCACCCGTGTCTTTAATCAAAAAACAAGCCAATGGTTGGAGTCGTATTAAGCACCAAGGCAAACAAGGGTGGATTATTTCAAGGTATTTAACCGACAAAAAACCAACCAATAAGCGTGCCGATCAACTGGCAAAAAAACTAAGCAATGCTAACGCTAAACACTCAAAAACAATTAAGACCATTAGCCAAAATAACGACTCATTGCAACAAGAAATTTCTTCATTAAACAAACAAATAATGTCGCACGATGGACAAGCATTAAACTTTAACAAGTTACAAAATAAAGCCTCCGTTATGGATCAAAACAACAGCGACTTAATGGAACAAATTAACCTTTTAAAAAGCCAAAACAATTCACAACACAGCACCGATTTTTTAACCATTATTAGCACCCTTACTTTATTGTTAGGTTTGGTACTTGGATTCTTAACATTCAGAATGAGTGCCAACAAAGCAAACCGTATTTATTTGATTTAACGAACCTCAACACAACTATCACCTCCTCCTCCTTTGATAGTTGGGGTAACTGACCTAGGCTAGTGGCTCATTTCTCCACTAGTCAAAGTCTTTTTTTATAAGGAACACAACATGAGAGAAGAAGTTAAACAAAAACATTGGTCAGAGTCCAACGTCTTCCCAGTATTTAGACTAACAGCACCACGGCACAATCAAGAATTCATCGTACTCGAAGGCAGTACGGACGACACATTGCTGTTTGGCCCAGGAAGAGCGCCTAACAGTTACTTACCAGGCGATTTGGGCACAGTGGTTATTCATGCTCATCATCATTTTTCTTTTTTACAAAGCATCATCCTGAATGATCAAATCGTTCTTAACGATCAGCTCGGCACCGAATACCAATACTGCGTACTCGATGTCAGTATTATCGATCTAAACAAACAGCAGGTTGAAGTAGCCGAAGTAGATGAACTTAAGCTCGTTACTCCATGGCCTTTTGATGGAGCCACTAAAGACAACTCATTACGCTACATTGTTACCGCTAGAAAGTATGAAACCTACCAAAACTAAATCCATTAAATTATTTAAGATGCTTAATATCACTGAGCAGCAGTTTATTAAAGCCAGATCTTGGTATTTAAGTGCCAAGTGCAATCCACAAAAGAATATTAGGAAAACTACACCTAGTGTGTAAATGAAGCCAACTCAGGATTAGCTTTTATTCTGATTTAACCAACGATCAAG
>JAPYQD010000081.1:1546-3728 GCA_029937335.1 Gammaproteobacteria bacterium | reverse complement strand
TAAATACTGGCACGGTTTTCTTGCCAGTATAAGTAATGGTGTTATCCGTATAAATAGTTATATTTTTATCAGTAAAAAGTATCTCTTTATCAGCATAAGCGCTAGCTGAAAAGCTCAATAAAATAACAATAAATAGTTGTTGGATTAACCTCATGCCTTTATTCTACAACAAAACACAAAGGAAAAAGATAAAGGTTTTTACGAGTGTTTTTTGATATTTAACACAGTAGAAAGAAAAAGATGGAATAAAAGTGAAGTCGGTCTATAAGCCGGGTTCTGTAATAGATAGTCATTCATCTACGCGCATTGTTGCCAAAACGCTTTAGCACTCTACCCGCTACCTTGTGCGAGCCGCACCAATGGTAGCCTATTTGAGCTTGCTCCAAGTGGGGTTTACCTTGCCACGGTTGTCACCAAACGCGCGGTGCGCTCTTACCGCACCTTCTCACCCTTACCTATCGAAATAGGCGGTTTAAATCTCTGCAGCACTTTCCGTTATGTCACCATACCTAGCTGTTAGCTAGCACTTTGCTCTATGGAGCCCGGACTTTCCTCTGAAAGGTAAACCTTCCAGCGACTATCCGACCAACTTCAAGGGTAATTATACTTTAGTCGGGACGACTTGAATGTTTTGAAAAATACTATGAATATTATGACCGTCACTATCTACAGCGACGGTTACTGGCATGTCTTTAACTTCTAACTCGTAAATAGCTTCCATACCCATGTCTTCAAAGGCTATTTTTTTGGCTTTTTTGATTGACTTTGAAATAAGATATGCCGCACCACCCACTGCAATTAAATAACTGGCTTTGTGTTTTTTGATACTTTGCGTGGTGGCTTGACCGCGCTCAGCCTTGCCAATCATACCTAGAATGCCTGTTTTCTCCAGCATCATGTCAGAAAAACAATCCATACGCGTAGCTGTAGTCGGTCCTGCAGGGCCGATGACTTCATCACCCACCGCATCAACTGGACCGACATAATAAATAAATTTATTATCGAAATCTACGCCTTTAGGTAGGCCTTCGCCATTATCAAGCATTTGCTTAAGGCGCTTATGCGCTGCATCACGCCCAGTAATAATAGTACCCGTGAGCAACAGAGTGTCACCAATATTCCATTCACCCATTTGGCTACGCGTTAAGGTGTTTAAATCAACTTTTTTGTACTTTGAATAATCCATTTCCAGATCAGGATAAACACTCATATCCACATCTGGTAATTCTGCTACGCCTGAGCCATCTATTGAAAAATGTAGATGACGTGTGGCCGCACAATTTGGAATCATGGCAATTGGTTGAGAGGCGGCATGGGTTGGATAATCTTTAATTTTGACATCAAGCACTGTGGTTAAGCCACCCAACCCTTGTGCACCGATACCCAAATCATTAATCTTGCTAAATAAGTCCAAACGTAATTTTTCAATATTAGTCGGATTAGATTTTTCACTAATTTGGGTGATATCAATTGGGCCCATTAAGCTTTGTTTGGCCATGAGCATGGCTTTTTCAGCCGTACCGCCAACACCAACACCAATAATCCCTGGTGGACACCAGCCTGCCCCCATGGTTGGAATAGTTCTTAATACCCAATCAGTGATATTATCATCGGGTTGCAACACGGCAAATTTGGCTTTATTTTCAGAACCACAGCCCTTGGCTGCAACGATAAAGTTCAGTGTATTACCCTTCACCACTTTCATATGAATGACTGCAGGCGTATTGTCTTTAGTATTGACTCTAGAAAATAACGGATCTTTAACAATAGAGGCACGTAACGGATTATCCGGATTAGTGTAAGCCTGCCTAACCCCTTCGTTAATCATATCTTCTAAAGATAATTCTGCATCCCAAGTAACATCCATGCCTACTTCAACAAATACATTAACAATACCGGTGTCTTGGCACATAGGACGTTGGCCCAGGGCAGCCATTTTAGAATTGATTAAAATTTGTGCAATGGCATTTTTAGCTGACTGATGTGTTTCTTTTTCATACGCATTTGCCATGGCCTGAATAAAATCTGGTGCGTGATAATAAGAAATATATTGCAAGGCATTGCAAACACTTTCAATCACATGTTGTTGCTTGATTTTCATCTTCATTATGCTTTAAATATTGCCCAATTTTTATCAGGTGTTTATAGTATGATATCCTTTTATTTTAACCAATATTTCACT
>JAPYQD010000081.1:0-1446 GCA_029937335.1 Gammaproteobacteria bacterium | reverse complement strand
GTGATTGCTGACTTTAAAGTCACTGAAAAAATGCTACAACATTTCATTCGCAAAGTATTGCGCTCTGGTTTCTTTTCGCCCAGCCCTAAAGTTTTAATTTGTGTCCCTTGTGGTGCCACTCAGGTTGAGCGTCGTGCGATTAAAGAAAGTGCCGTTGGTGCAGGCGCAAGAGATGTTTACTTAATTGAAGAGCCTATGGCAGCAGCGCTTGGTGCCGGTATGGCAATTGAAGAAGCCTCAGGTGCCATGGTGATCGATATTGGTGGTGGTACAACAGAGATCGCCATTATGTCACTCAATGGTATTGTTTACTCTGATTCATTACGCGTTGGCGGTGATCTTTTTGATAGGCATATTGTTAATTTTGTACGCCGTGCACACGGTGTTATTATTGGTGAAGCAACTGCTGAGCAAATTAAAGAAGAAGTGGGCTCTGCGTTTAAAACCAATGCCGTTAAAAAAATCGAATTTAGAGGTCTTGATGTTGCTAAAGGTATTCCAGTAAGTTTCGAAATTACCAATACAGAAATTCGCGAAGCCTTGCAAGAACCCTTAGCAACTATTGTTGCAGCTGTTAGAACCGCACTTGAACAAACGCCACCAGAACTGGCTTCTGATATTGCTGAAAATGGCTTGGTGCTCACTGGTGGTGGCGCCCTTCTAGAAGGCTTAGACAAGCTTGTTCATCAAGAGACCAACCTAAACGTACGTATTGCGGATGACCCATTGACTTGTGTAGCACGTGGCGGTGGTGTGGCACTTGACATGATTAGCAAACACAGTATGGGGTTCCTAGCTGCAGAATAATCTGAAAGGTGACTAAGTAATGCAGTTTCTTAAACTTTTTACACCTGTTTTTATTGCTATTTTTCTGATTCTTTCAGATTATAAATTTTCTTACTTAGATAACATTAAGCAATCCATTGCGAAGCTTATTTCACCCATTTACTTAGTGGTCAACTTACCTTCTCAACTCTATATTTGGATTGACGAACAAGGCACGACAAAACAAACTCTGCTCAATCAAAACAAACAACTTAATGGTGAACTAACACGATTAAAAGCGAATTTACAAACACATAATGCTTTACTATTAGAAAACCAAAAGCTCAAGCAATTATTAGGCGCAAGCTATCAAATTAGTAGTCAAAAATTTATACTAGGGCGTGTTAGTTCTGTCAGCCAATCAAGACTTAAAAAACAAATTATCATCAATAAAGGCAGTAATGATAATCTTGCCGTTGGGCAAGTGGTGTTAGGTTCTGAAGGTGTCATTGGGCAAATTACACAAACAACACCTCTATACTCAACTGTATTGATGATTACCGACCCCACACAATATGTGCCAATCAAAAATCAACGTAATGGTATTCGCGGTATTAGTAAAGGTGTTGCATCGAACCAAGGCAGACTGGTGGTGAATTTTATTGAATCTGATTTTGATGT
>JAPYQD010000080.1 GCA_029937335.1 Gammaproteobacteria bacterium | reverse complement strand
TAATGTCTGTTGCTTCAAATGCTTTTTCAATACGGGTGATTTTATTGTCTTTAACCAGTTCCTCGATACCATCACAACACTCTTTCGATACACAAGTGATGGCTGCATTCGCCTTTAACAGTAAATTGATTTTACGCAGGGCAATATCACCACCACCAACTACCAAACAAGGTTGTTGTTTAATATCAATAAAAATAGGCAGGTAATTCATCGGTTATTTAGCGCTAAAATAAAAGCTACTATTATAATGTCTAAGCAACAATTAAAGTATTGTTATGAATATTGACCACTACACCTGCCCTTTTTCGCATTTAATTCTAAGTGGACGGTGCGGGTGTCAATACGGCGCTAAAGATTGCATTGCAGAAAAAGAATTTGGCACTTGTTTGCACAAAGAGGCTTCTGTAGAGTGCCAATCTTTATATCATCATCTTCGAGACAATAGTGATTTTGTACTCAAAGCACACTACCAGTCTAGCTTGTCAGTGGGGCAGCAATCTAAAATAAAAATGGGTGGCCTGCTTGCTTTACAAGAAATACTCAACCACTCAAACGCTAAAGGCATTGATAATATTACTGAATTGGTTGCATTAACCAAGCAAACCTACGGCAGTTTCGAAAAGATTCCTTTTTCCCAACTGATGCCAAAAATCTCTAAATTTAAATTTAGAGACCGATCATAAAAATAAGCTAGATATCCAATACTTGCTTAATAAGCGGAATAGTAATGTTATTTTTTTGTTGTAAAGAGGCTTTATCTAGCTGATCAATAGCACTTAATAGCTCGGTCAAATCTCGTGAATAATACTTAAATAAATAATCATAAATTTTACGATCGATCTTTAGATTGCGTTCATTCATCTGCTGTTGAATAATGTCTTTTTTACTCTTATCGTCTAGGCTTTCAAGGCAAAAAATAGTCGCTAAAGACAAGCGCGTTTTTAGATCTTTTAGTAGGGTTAATTCACTAGGCAATGCGAGCCCACTTACAATCAACTTAACCGATGCATGGGTGGCGCGATTGTAAAGATCAAACAATTCTTGCTGTTGATTTTCATCCAAACAATCAACGTTATCAATACAAATCCAGTCATTATCTTCTAATCCATTAAGGATGCCATCAGGCATCTCTTGTGCAAAATCTAAATACACAACCCCTGGTGACTGTTCTAATGCTTCAAAAGCACAACCTTGCAATAGATGGGTTTTTCCACTCGACTTTTCCCCATAAATATAAACAACTGAAGCAGAAGATTGATCAAAAAGATTGGCCAAAAATTCGATAATTTGTTGATTTTTATCACCACTAAAATTACGCCAAAGCATTTTAGTGTTCAGCGCAAGAGGCAAGCCCAATTGGTTCATTATCGACGCTCTTGCAAAATAACTTGTTTAATCCAAATCCATATATAGTCTGCACCACTGAGAACAGTTGAGGTAGCCACAACAATAAAAAACATGTTTGTCCATTGCAACGAAACTGGGTAGATTTGCGTAATAACTAAAAACAGTACCAAGGTAATTTGTAATACTGTATTAAACTTAGACAAATTTGACGGCGTTAGCAGCTCATCTTGCGAATCATCCGTGCCTAAAAAATACCCCACTGTGCCAGCCACAATTATCACATCACGCAGAAAAACCAATATTAACAACCACAACGGCAACAAGCCAATAACAAAAAGCGTAATAAAACTACCGGCTAATAATAGTTTGTCTGCCATAGGATCAAGAATAGAGCCTAGTCGACTTTGACAAGAAAAACGCTTGGCAATCCACCCATCTAGTGCGTCTGTCACACCCGCAATAAAGAACAAGACAATGGCCAGAGAATAATTATGATTTAATAAAGTCATTACGACGGGCACTGTTAAAATAATGCGTAAAATTGACAGTGCATTTGGCAAAGAAGAGAAACTGAAATTCATTTTTTGCTAGAAGAAAATATTTAAATATTGATTATACGGAAAAAACCAAGATGTCATCATTGACTTACCAAGACTCAGGCGTTGATATTACCAAAGGTAATGAACTTATCGAACACATTAAGCCGATTGCAAAATCGACCGCAAGAGAAGGTGTATTAGCCGGATTAGGTGGTTTTGGCGCTATGTTCGAACTACCAATCAACAAATATAAAAATCCAGTATTAATCTCTGGCACTGACGGCGTTGGCACCAAACTTAAAGTCGCTGAAATGCTTAACAAGCACGATACCATTGGTATTGATTTGGTGGCTATGTGTGTTAACGACTTAATCGTACAAGGGGCAGAGCCTTTGTTTTTCTTAGATTACTACGCTACGGGGAAACTCAACACTGAAATTGCAATATCGGTGATTTCTGGTATTGGTGAGGGTTGTAAGCAATCAGGCTGTGCGCTCATTGGTGGTGAAACTGCTGAAATGCCAGGCATGTACCAAGGCGAAGATTATGACCTAGCCGGCTTTTGTGTCGGTATCGTTGAAAAAGATAAAGTTATCGATGGCTCTAAAGTGGCAAATGGTGATCACATTATTGCATTGGCTTCTTCTGGGCCACATTCTAACGGCTACTCTCTTATTCGCAAAGTGTTAGAACAATCAACACCGACTGAGGCACAATTAAACGCCTTGATTGAGCCGACTCGAATTTATGTTAAGTCAGTACTTTCACTGATTGAAAAATTTCCAGTTCATGCAATTTCACATATTACTGGCGGTGGTTTATTAGAAAATATTCCGCGTGTTTTACCCGCTGATCTAGCTGCAAAATTAGATGCCGACTCTTGGGAATTACCTGAGATTTTTCAATTCCTACAAGACAATGGTAATATCGATATTATGGAAATGTACCGTGTCTTTAACTGCGGTGTTGGTATGATAATTGTAGTGCCTGCCGAACAAAGCGAGCAAGCCATAGCGCATTTAAATGAATTGGGTGAAACCACTTGGCTGATTGGCGACATCACCCAAAACGACGGCAACCAAGTCATTATTTAAACCCATGAGAGGCGTTGTCTTAATTTCTGGCAGTGGTTCTAATCTTCAGGCTATTATTGATCAAGCTGATAATATTGATTTAAATATCAGTTGTGTTATTAGCAATCATGCCGATGCTTATGGGCTTACACGAGCAAACAATGCGGGCATCCCTTGTCATGTTATTGAGCATACTCAATTTAATTCTAAAGAGGCATTTGACCAGGTTGTTAGTGAAACCATTAACCGGTACAATCCTGATATTGTCATCTTGGCAGGATTTATGCGCATTTTTACCGAAGCGTTTGCTCAACAATATTGTGGAAAAATGCTAAACATCCACCCATCTCTATTGCCAAAATTTCAAGGCCTCAATACCCATCAACGTGTAATTGATGCAAATGAAAAAGAACATGGCGTTAGTATTCATTTTGTTACTGCTGAACTTGATGGCGGTCCTGTTATTGCTCAAAGTCGAGTCCCTGTCTTGGCTGGTGATGATGCTAACTCTCTAGCTAAAAGAGTATTAGTCGAAGAGCACAAACTCTTCCCTAAAGTGATTCACTGGTTTACCCAGGGCAGGCTTGAGTTAAATAATGGTAAAGCTGTTTTAGACGGGAAAGCACTATGAAACTCATTGTTTCAATACTGTTTTTCTACATCAATACTGCCCTTGCTTTTGAGCCGCACATAGCAAACTACCAACTTTCAATCAATGGTGTTAAGATTGCTGAAGAAGTCAGAACACTGCATCAGTTAGGCGACCAATATTTT
>JAPYQD010000079.1 GCA_029937335.1 Gammaproteobacteria bacterium | reverse complement strand
CGGTTCAAAATCTTGCGTTTTAGATGGGGAAATAACAGCTAACATCGATTTGAAAATAAGATTAAAAAATTAAAAAATATTCTACCCGAAAATTATTCGCAAAAACACTACTAACGTCACGTATTTGAGGATATTTAGTTGGATCTTTTACGATATAATTTAGAGGATTTTTTTCGATTTTTATTTAGGTCTTTACCCACATGAAAGAGCAATTATTACACCTACCTAAACCTCACGGTCTTTACCATCCAAACAACGAGAAGGAGAACTGTGGTGTCGGCTTTATTGCACATATTAAAGGCAAGCCCTCACATCAAATTACCACCGATGCATTAGAAATGCTAACGCGCATGGATCACCGTGGTGGTTGTGGTTGTGAATCTAACACGGGTGATGGTGCAGGCATTCTAACGGATATTCCTCATGCATTTTTTGTCAAAAAAATCAAAGCAGATTTTGATGTTGATGTAGTGCCAGGTAGTTATGGTATTGGTAATATCTTTTTGCCACAAGATGATAGCGAAAGAGCGCATTGCGTAAGCGTACTAGAAAAAGCCATCGAAGACGAAGGCCAAACATTGGTGGGTTGGCGCGATGTGCCAATTGATGCCGATAAAGCTGATGTTGGAGATACGGCAAGAGCCTCTCAGCCAATTATTAAGCAACTTATTATTGCCAGTGCAGACAGTATTGATAACAAAGCATTTGAGCGCGCCTTGTTCGTTATTAGAAAGTACGCATCAAATGCTATTCGTACCGATGAATCCTTATCTCAAGCATTATTATTCTATGTTTGTAGTTTATCAACCACTGTCATTATCTACAAAGGCATGTTGATGGGATCGCAAGTACTTGATTTTTTTACTGATTTATCAAACCCTGAATACGCCACTTATTTGGCCATGGTGCATTCGCGTTTTTCGACCAACACATTCCCATCTTGGGATCGAGCTCAACCATGTCGTTACATGTCACACAATGGTGAAATTAACACTCGCCAAGGTAACTACAACTGGATGCGCGCTCGAGAAGGTGTATTAGAAAGCGAATTATTTAAAGACAACTTATCTAAAACGCTACCAGTAATTGAAACTGAGGTATCGGATTCAGGTAGTTTTGACAACGTTTTAGAATTCTTAATGATGAACGGTCGCACCCTACAAGAAGCAGTGCTGATGATGGTGCCCGAAGCTTGGCAAAATGACGACAACATGAGTGATGAGAAAAAAGCATTTTATGAATATTTCTCAAATGTGATGGAGCCGTGGGATGGCCCTGCCTCTATCGCCTTTACCGATGGCCACTATATTGGTGCGGTACTCGATCGTAACGGCTTGCGCCCTTCACGTTTTTACCTAACACATGATGACCGAGTGATTATGGCTTCTGAAGTCGGTGTGGTTGATGTCGAAACTGACAACGTTAAAACCAAAGGCAGATTACGTCCAGGCAAGATGTTCTTGGTTGATTTTGATAAAGGTGAACTGGTGGATGATGAAGCCATTAAAGCTGAATTTGCTGCACAAAATCCTTATCAAGATTGGCTCAACGACCAACAAATTCATCTGTCAGAATTTAAGTGTGAACAAGAAGCACACGGCTTCCATCCAGAATCACTCATTCATCGTTTAAAAGCTTTTGGCTACCACACTGAAACCTTACAGTTTATGCTCCTACCCTTGGTCAGCGAATTGCGTGACCCGGTAGGATCAATGGGTAACGACTCAGCCTTAGCATGCTTGTCTGATCAGTCTCGTGTTATTTATGACTACTTCAAGCAACTATTTGCACAAGTAACCAATCCACCCATTGATTCAATTCGTGAAGAGGTGGTAATGTCATTGCGTTGCTCTATTGGCCCTGAAGGTAACTTACTTAGCAACAAAGCAGAAAACGCACATCGTTTGGTTATTGACCATCCAATCTTAACCAATGAAGAAACCGCAGCGCTTCGTCACTGCAACCACCGAGGCTGGAACTCCAAAACCATTGATATCACTTATGACATCAATAAAGGTAGAAAAGTCTCAGAACTATTAGAAGATATTTGCCAACAAGGCTCGCAAGCAATTAAGGATGGTCATTCTTTAGTGATTTTATCTGATCGTAATATCGGTAAAAACCGCGCTGCTATCAGTACATTATTGGCCTCTTCAGCATTGCATCGCTATTTAATCGCCAACCATGAACGTACCCAGGTGGGCATTATTGTAGAGACAGGCGAAGCTCGCGAAGTACATCACTTCTGTTTATTAACGGGTTTTGGTGTAGATGCAATCAACCCTTATTTAGCGTTCGAAGCATTGTGGCAAGCACGTCGTGACAAGATGATTGACATTGAAAGTGATGACGCTATTATTCAAGCCTACCGCAAAGGTGTGGGCAAAGGCATGCTTAAAGTCATGGCGAAGATGGGTATTTCTACGCTAGAGTCATACAAAGGTGCACAAATTTTTGAAGCGGTTGGTCTGGCGCCAGAAGTCATGGACAAATGTTTCTTTGAGACTGCATCACGTATTAAGGGTGTGGGCTTTGATGTCTTACAGTCAGAGGTTGAAAAACGACATCACCATGCCTATCAGTCCAATGATTTAGACAACTTAGGCCATTATCATTGGCGTAGTGGCGGTGAAAAACACATGTGGGAGCCGCAAACCATTGCCAACTTACAGCTCGCTGCTCGCAACAATGACAAAGAGGCTTATTGGGCGTTTTCTAAACGCTCTAACGAAGAAGGTACACGCAACTGCACACTGCGTGGCTTAATGTCTTTTAAACAAGGCAACCCAATTTCAGTTGATGAAGTTGAAGACGTTAAAGAAATCGTCAAACGCTTTGCCACCGGTGCAATGAGTTTTGGTTCGATTTCTGCAGAATCACATGAATCTCTAGCCATTGCCATGAACCGCTTAGGTGGTAAATCAAATACCGGTGAAGGCGGTGAAGACGCTAAGCGTTGGACCCCAGATGCGAATGGTGATTCACGTCGAAGTGCCATCAAACAAGTTGCTTCAGGACGTTTTGGTGTTACTATTGATTACCTTAACAACGCAGACGAAATTCAAATTAAAGTATCGCAAGGTGCTAAGCCGGGTGAAGGTGGTGAATTACCAGGTACTAAAGTTGATGAAGGTATTGCTAAAATTCGCCACTCAACGCCTGGGGTTGGTTTAATCTCACCACCACCTCACCATGATATTTATTCTATTGAAGATTTATCACAACTAATTTTTGACCTTAAACGCTCAAACCCTGCCGCTCGCATCAGTGTAAAACTGGTAGCAGAAGTGGGCGTGGGTACGATTGCCGCTGGTGTAACCAAAGCTAAGTCAGATCATATTGTTATTGCCGGTCATGATGGTGGTACTGGCGCATCGCCACTAACCTCTATCAAGCATGCAGGCTTACCGTGGGAACTAGGCTTGGCAGAAACTCACCAAACTTTAGTCATGAATGATCTGCGCTCACGCGTGGTGATTCAAACAGATGGTCAATTAAAAACTGGCCGCGATGTGGCCATTGGTGTTTTGCTCGGTGCTGAAGAATTCGGTTTCTCAACCGCACCACTGGTGACCATGGGTTGTATCATGATGCGTAAGTGTCACCTTAATACTTGCCCAGTAGGCATTGCCACACAAGACAAAGAACTGCGTAAAAAGTTTACCGGCAAGCCAGAACATGTAGTGAACTACTTGTTCATGGTCGCTGAAGAATTACGTTTAATCATGGCCCAGCTTGGCTTTAAAACAGTCAACGAAATGATTGGTCGTGTTGA
>JAPYQD010000078.1 GCA_029937335.1 Gammaproteobacteria bacterium | reverse complement strand
TTTAAGGGCTTTAATTTCAATGTCTTGTAACATGATTGGCTAAAATTTGACTTAATTCATTTGCAATAGTATCTAGGTTGATATTATCCGTTAAATCACACAACTGTGTTACTTTCAATCCTTGATATCCACAAGGGTTTATTTGAGCAAAGGCAAACAACTCCATATCGACGTTTAAGCTTAGCCCGTGGTAAGTTCTGCCATTTTTCACTTTTAAGCCAAGAGCGGCAATTTTGGCGCCATCCACATACACACCCGGCGCACCATCTTTCAAATGTGATTCAATCCCATGATTTGTCAATAAATCCATAATAGAGGTCTCAATTAAAGACACCATTTTTTTTACCCCAATACCTAGGCGTTTTAGATCAATTAAGCAATAAACAATCAGTTGCCCTGGGCCATGGTAAGTAATTTGTCCGCCACGATCAGTACGAACAATAGGAATTTCGCTATTGGTTAGCATATGTTCGTCTTTGCCAGAGATACCTTGCGTGAATACACTTGGGTGTTCTACGACCCATAGTTCATCTTCAGTTTCAATATCACGCGCTTGGGTGAATGCTTTCATTGCGTCCCAAGTTTGAATATAATCTTGTAGACCAAGATTGATGATTTTCATACTCAGTTACAAGATATAAGCAACCAAAGGGTCGTCTTGCAATTCTTGATTGATTGAATCAAGCTGTGCACGGCTAGTGGCTACAATTCTAACCGTGTAAGCAACATATTTTCCTTTTGAACTTTTCTTACTGGTGATTTGATTCGGATGTATTTTTCCAGCATGACGCTCAATAATACGGCACATGGTTACATTTAGATCGGCACAATCCTCACCCATGATTTTAATTGGGTAGTCGCAAGGGAAGTTAAACAACTCTTCAGAGCTTGGTTCGATAGTAGGCTTAGTCATATTGGGTAATTTTATCGTCTATTACGGTAGAATAGTATCACTTTTATATTTTTCAAGTTTTTATGCGTCCAGAACAAGTCAGTAAAATCCTCACTCAAGAGTTTGAATCCGTTATTCATGGTCATCACACACCAGTCATGCTATGGGGTGCACCAGGTATTGGTAAGTCGCAAATCATCTCGCAAGTGGCAGTTGAACACAATGTGCCGATGATTGATATTCGTCTGTCGCAAATGGAGCCAAGTGACCTGCGCGGCATCCCCTTTAAGAACGGCGATTTAGTTGATTGGTCGATTCCATCACTATTGCCAGATGCAGCGCGCCATGGTGAGCAGGGTATTTTATTTTTAGATGAGATTACTTCAGCACCGCCAACAGTTTCCGCAGCCGCTTACCAGTTAATTCTAGATCGTCGTTTGGGTGATTATATTGTGCCAGAAGGTTGGGTGATTTTTGCTGCGGGTAACCGCCAAGGTGACCGTGGTGTGACTTACTCGATGCCAGCACCGCTTGCCAATCGTTTTTCACATTATGAGCTTGATGTTAATCTTGATGATTGGGTAGCTTGGGCTTATAAAAATAACATTGATGAGCGTATTATTGGTTTCTTGCGCTACCGTCCAGAGCATTTATTTGAGTTTGATCCGGCGCACAATCCAGTAGCCTTCCCCTCACCAAGAACTTGGGAGTTTACGCATCGTGCCTTACAAAAATTTGATGACAATCTCAATCTATTTAGACAAGCAGCAAGCGCTTGTGTCGGTGAAGTGGCGGGTGTTGAAGTCGCAACCTTTATCGAACACCTCGAAGACTTGCCAGATTTAGATGCGATTGTGAATGGTGAGTCGGTTTCTATTCCTGATGCTATTGATCTTCAATACGCCATTTGTTCAGCATTAGTGGGTAGGGCAATTAGCGTTAAAGACAAAGACAATGCAAAGCAAGTTTGGGGCAATATCCTTAACTTTGCCCGAGACTTCCCACAAAAAGAACTGGGTGTAATGCTAGTATCTGACATGCAACGTGCAATTGGTGAGGAGATTTTTACCATTCCTGAATTTGCCGATTGGGCCAGCAAAATCGCTGATACGATGTTTGACTAGGATTGATTTTGGATAAATATCCAATATGGCAAGATAAGCCATCCAAACCTGAACAAAAAGTTAGGGTTGTTGGTGAGGATATTGTCCAGCCACAACAAGATGAAACATTAAGATCTGCAGGATTAGAAGCAGTTAAAAACCGCCTAACCAAAGCCAGAACACAGTTAATATTGGACAAGCCTTTTTTAGGTAATTTGGTGCTACGACTACCCTTGGTTGCTGCTGATTCTTGGTGTAAAACCAGCGCCACAGACGCCAAAAGTTTCTACTACAATCCTGAGTTTATTGATTCACTCAATAACCACCAAATCAAATTCATCCTTATTCATGAAGCGCTACACTGTGCACTCACTCACTTTGCTCGTCGTGGTAATCGTACCAAGCACAAGTGGGATTTGGCTTGCGATTTTGCCATCAACCCTTTACTGGTTAAGGAAGGCTTTCACCCGCCGATTGATGTACCAATTTTTCGCCAATACGAAGGCATGATCGCCGAAGAAATCTACCCGATGATCGATGATAATCTTGATCAGGAACCGATGGATCAGCACCTGTATGATGACCAAGCCAACGATGATTCTAAATCTTCAGATGGTGGCATGCGTGAAGACGACTTACAAAAAGAGCAAGAGCAACAATCCACCCCGGAGTCTAAAGCAAACGATGGCAACAAAGGTGGCATGTCTCAGCTTGCACAACAACCCCCAGCATTACAGCCGGATGAAGTTGATAAGCTCGCCACTCAATGGCAAAAGAACTTGGCATCCTCTGCACAGTTGGCACAACAAGCTGGCAAACTTGATGGTGAATTTGCCAAGCTGATTGATTTCTTTTTGCAGCCTCAAGTCTCATGGCAATCACTTTTAGCACAGTACATGTCAACCTTTGCTCGCGATGACTTCTCCTATGCACGCCCATCACGGCGTGCAGGGGATGCAATTATGCCATCGCTCAGATCTCATCAACTTGATATTACTGTGGCGATTGATACCTCGGGCTCTATCTCACAAGAAGAGATCGATGAGTTTGTTTCTGAGGTTGACGCCATTAAAGCCAATTTACGCGCTAGCATTACTTTGTTGGCTTGTGACGATAAACTCTCTGAGCATTCGCCTTGGCGTTTTGAGGCTTGGAATGAGTTGCAATTCCCCGTATCACTCGGTGGCGGTAAAGGTACCAACTTTATTCCAGTGTTTGATTATGTCGCCAAACAAGACACGCCTTCAGATGTGCTTATTTACTTCACTGATGCCAAAGGTAAGTTCCCTGAGTTTGAGCCTGATTATCCGGTTTTGTGGCTTATTAAAGGCAAAGAGCGTGTACCATGGGGCTCTCGTATCCAATTAAATTAAATCATGAGAGACTTTTCTGCCATTGAACTCGATGAATATTTAGAAGACAACCAGCCGTTGTTACTCGATGTTCGCGAACAGTGGGAATGGAATAAATGCCATTTTGAAGATGCTACTTTATTGCCGATGGGCCAAATCATGGCCAATATCGACACACTGGATAAATCTCAAGAAACGGTGATTATTTGCCATCACGGCATTCGCTCAATGCAAGTAGCGCGTTACTTCGACTCAGTTGGGTTTGAAAATATTATTAACTTACGCGGTGGTATTGATGCCTGGGCTAAGCAAGTAGATAGCTCGATGTCGCTGTATTAAAAACCAATTTCAAAAAAATCGTTAAACTTCTTTCGCTGTTTTTGTGCCTCATGAATGTTCATTAATTCAAACCGTAGTTTGGTATTCGGCTGTCGCTGTGCAAGCTTAGCCAAATCCAATGAAAACACCGTACCAATCTTGGGGTAACCACCAATACTGGGTGCATCTTTAAGTAAGATAATTGGCAAACCATCAGTGGCAATTTCCACACAGC
>JAPYQD010000077.1 GCA_029937335.1 Gammaproteobacteria bacterium | reverse complement strand
TTATTGCGATTCCTATTGCGATTCCTATTGCGATTCCTATTGCGATTTTGATTATTCTGATTAGGGCGTTTTTTATTAGGCTTCTTTTTCTTAGTGCCAAACAGTGCCTTTTTAATCTTCTCAAGTAATGAGAGTTGTTTCTTTTCAGGAACACGCGTCGCTGGGCGATTCATATCGATAGCTGGATCTTCAGTTGTATTGGTCAAACCATTTTCAGATAAATTATATTGAGGCTTAGAGATGCCTTGGTAACTCTTGTGTTGTTGTTTTTTATCACCTTTTTGTTTAGTGATATTAAAGTTAGGGAATTGCATATAAGGATTAGGTAATAGCGTGATTTTGATTTCATGCTTGTTTTCTAATCGGGCAATATCACTACGCTTTTCATTAAGTAGATAAGTGATAACATCAACACTGGATTGAATGGTTATACGCTGTGTTTGGCTGGAAGCGTTGCAACCATCTTCCAATTGTCTTAGTACGGTTAATGCCAAGCTTGGTACTGTTGGCGTGGAGCCGCTACCATGACACTGAGGGCAAGATTTTTCTACTGATTCAGTGACTGAGCTCATTAAGCGCTGTCTTGACATTTCGAGTAAACCAAATTGTGAAATTGTACCAATTTGAATGCGCGCACGATCTGAATTTGTGGCTTTTTCCATGGATTTTTCAATTGATCTTCGATGTTCTTCAGTTGACATATCAATAAAGTCAATAACCACTAGGCCACCAATATCACGTAGTTGTAATTGGATAGCGATTTCTTTAGCAGCTTCTAGATTGGTGTTGTAAGCGGTTTCTTCAATATCAGAACCTTTAGTCGCACGAGCAGAGTTGATGTCAATTGCTGTCAGCGCTTCGGTTGTATCAAAAACAATGGTTGCACCTGTACGTAAGGATACTTCACGATTAAACACGCTTCTGACTTGGTTTTCAACACCCATGTGATTAAACAAAGAATGCTCAGAAACATCAAAGAATTTAATGCGATCTAGATAATGAGGTAAAACAAAACTAACAAATTCTTTGGCATTTTGAAAAGTCTCTAAGTCATCGATAATGACACTATCCGTGTCTTCACGTAAGTAGTCTCTCAGGGTGCGAATTACAATGTCACTTTCTTGGTAAATTAAGAATGGTGCTGAGCGTTTTTCTCCAGCATTATTAATTGAACTCCATAACTCTGATAAGTAATCAACCTCCCATTGTAACTCTTCTAAACTTTTGCCAGATCCAGCCGTGCGAATGATCAAACCAGAGTTATCTGGCATGGTAATTTTTTGAATAACTTCTTTTAACGATTGCCTTTCTGTTGAAGTGATTTGTCTTGAAATGCCGTGGCTTTTAGGATTATTTGGCGTTAGGATCATGTAAGCGCCAGCCAGGTTGATGTAAGTACTTAGAGCAGCACCTTTGTTGCCACGTTCTTCTTTTTCAACTTGGACAATAATCTCTTGTCCTTCTTTAAGAACATCGGAAATAGTGAGTTTGTCACCTTTGGCTTTAGCACCGTTATAGAGACTTTCTGCAACTTCTTTAAAGGGTAGGAAGCCTTGTCTTTCTTTGCCGTAATCAACAAAAGCAGCTTCTAAAGATTGCTCGACTCGGGAGATTTTCCCTTTGTAAATATTGCCTTTATTTTTTTGATTAAGGCTGGTTTCTATATTGAGATCAGTGAGTTTTTTGTTCTTGACAATGCCAACTCGGATCTCTTCTTTGTGAGTTGCATTGATTAAAATATGGTTCATGGTTTAGTCCTGTTAATGGACTTTTTTCCACGTATAGAGGTTCAACACACACGTGCTGAATTGACATTAAAATGTGATTTATTTGATTCATAAATGATTCAAAAACCTATTCCTTAAAGGGTTTTAACCCTTTTCTCTTTATTACCGATAATGGATAATAAATGATTGTGTTACTCTATATGTGGCAAAAAAAAGCCCTAAATATTTATCGTAGTTTTTGTGGTATTTCGTTTAGTACAAAAACGTTTAAAAAAATTCTTGTTGCTGATGCACTTAAACATCAAGCCACTCAATTATATCACAAAAATGTTTCTTTGCGCATTTACTGATTTAATGTTCGACCACCATCAACACTGATAATTTGTCCGGTGATGTAGGGAGAGTTGGCTAAAAATAAAACGGTATTGGCAATATCAGTTGCACTTCCTTGTTTCCCCAAGGCAATTTTTTTTAGCATTTTATTTTTTTGCTCATCGGTTAATGATGCTTCATTTTCTGGCCAAAGAATCGAACCGGGAGAGACGCCACAAACCCGTATTTCAGGTGCCAGTTCTTTGGCTAAGGTTTTAGTCATCATCGCAATGCCGGCCTTGGAAATATTATAAATTGCATGATTTTTGAGTGGACGCTCACCGTGGATGTCAATGATATTAATAATACAGCCTGAAGTTTTTCTTAAAGTGTTTGTTAGTGATTGCGATAGGAAAAAAGGTGCCATTACATTGGTGTCCATAATGTTATGCCAAGTGTCTTGATCAGCCTCCTCAACAGGTGTTGGGTAAAAAACAGAGGCATTGTTAACCAAAACATCTAATTGATCGATGCTCTGGCTTAGCGCTTGAATATCTTTAAGGCTAGACAGTTCTGCTTGAATAATCTCGGCTGAATCACTGCGCTGAGCGTTGAGGGCTTGAGCCAGCGCTTCAGCAGCTTGTTTTGAGTGTCGATAGTGGATAATGATATTGAAACCATTGTCATGTAGTGTTTGTGCGATCTGTGCGCCAATACGTTGTGCACCGCCGGTGATTAATGCTGTTTTCATATAAAATACTGATTCAATGAGTCTTGAAGAAATAATCAAAAACACTATTATACAAAAAGCTGGGCCTATAGGTTTCGATGAATTTATGGATTTAGCTTTGTATTATCCAGCACAAGGTTATTATAGTGGTGGTGCACAGAAGTTTGGTGAGCAAGGAGATTTTATTACCGCACCTGAAACTTCAGACTTATTTGGTTTTTGTTTAGCTCGTCAATGTACGCAGGTGTTGGATGGTAATAACAGTATTTTAGAATTTGGTGCGGGTAGTGGCATATTGGCTACTCAAATTTTATTTGAGTTAGGCCGACTTAATAATTTGCCAGAAAAATATTATATTCTTGAGCTCAGCGCTGAACTCAAACAACGACAAAAAGAAACCATTAATAAAATTCTGCCAGAATTACTCGATAGAGTCGTGTGGCTAAATACTTTTCCTGAGCATTTTTCAGGTGTGGTGATTGCTAATGAAGTATTGGATGCGATGCCAGCTAAACGCTTAATTAAAAAACAAACAAGCTTTGTTGAGTTGGGTGTGGATTGCAAGGACAATCAATTACAGTGGCAGATATTTGACCAGCCTTATATTGATGATAAGGCCTTATTGCCTAATGAAGTTGAGCAAGGTTACACCACCGAGATAAACCTAAGAGCAATGGCTTGGATAGAATCGTTGAGTGATATTGTTGAACAAGGCTTGGTACTGCTAATTGATTATGGTATGGGTCGAGATGAATACTTCCATCCACAGCGTGGCGAAGGTACACTTAGATGTTATTATCAGCATAAAGCCAGTGACGATCCTTTTGTGCATGTGGGTGAACAGGACATTACCACTTCGGTTAATTTTTCAGATATGGCCGATCAAGCCCAAAACAGCGGATTTGACATTGCTGGTTACGCCACGCAAGCACTATTTTTAATTTCACTGGGGATTGACGAGTATTTATTAGCTGAAACTGATGAAGACAGACGCATTACTTTGGCGCAGCAGGTTAAACAGTTGGTATTGCCCAGTGCTATGGGAGAGAGTTTCAAGGTGTTAGCATTAACTAAAAAACTATCGGTAAAATTAAAAGGGTTTACCGAACAAGATTTAACGCATAAATTATAAA
>JAPYQD010000076.1 GCA_029937335.1 Gammaproteobacteria bacterium | reverse complement strand
ACCAATTATTGCGTAAGTAAAATTAAACAAATTTATCTCTCCTAAAATAATATTTTTAGTTTTTGGATTTTGGATTGTTGACATAACAAAATTCCTATTTAGTGTACAGAATTTGTACTAAATAAGTAATTTGTAATAACTTAAAAGGTTGGAAACCCTTATGGGAATTGGTGCGCTCGAGGTGATTTGAACACCCGACATTTGGCTTCGGAGGCCAACACTCTATCCAGCTGAGCTACGAGCGCATGTTTTGTGCGAAAGTAGTTAAAGTGTGTAATTCTAATTAGTCGTCAGAGCAAAAAACCGCTTGCATATTGGCTACTAGTTTCAAAATTTTAGTATCTTTAACTTTGCATAAAATTTTATTACCATCACGCCGCGATTCAACAATGCCTTTAGTTCTAAGAATATCAATATGTTGTGAGATATTTGATTGTGAAGAGCCTACTTGCTTCACAATTTCAAGCACCGGTAATTCTGAATCTTTGAGTGCGCATAAAATCTTTAAGCGCAATGGGTGCGCCATCGCCTTTAAAGCCTTGGTCGCTTTTTCAATATCTTCTTCTTTTTCTAACAAAGTCATTTCACTCATTACTAATCCCCATTCATTCTTATTTAGTTAAATTCTGCCCAGCATGCCATAAACACCGTATCTTCTCGCCTTAATTAATACCATTCTTTGGTAATAATTAATTAAGCTGTCATGGTTAAGTGCAATATCAAAAATTTGCCACTTGCTAGTAGATTGACTCTTATGAAACGATAAATCAAGATTAAGGCCAAATCTAGAGTAGCCGTTTGCTTTAAGTTTAACAATAATATTGCCACCCATTACTGGCCTTGCAGAAATGAAACTAAAAGAACTTGAACGACTTTGGGCTAGTCTTGATAATAAAGTAGTAATGATATTTTGTTTTAATCTATTTGAGAAAAACTTTGTTTCGTCTTCACTTAAGCTTACATTACTAACCAATAACACTTCATTGGCAATATGATCAAAATCAAACAGTGGAGCGATTTCTGAATCAACTAAGAATTTCACCATTTGCGGTGAATAATTTGCTGCAGTGGTTAATTGGTTAAGCTTAACAATGGTTGATTGAATCGCTTGAACAGGGCCTTGTTCTGTTGTTTGTACTGCCTCTGTAACAGCTTCTTCCTCGTTTGCAAATAGGGTTGATGACATCAACATGCTTAACGTCAATAAAATAACATTCAATCTTTTCATTTTTTCTCCATAATCTAAAAATAAAACCAAGTAAAATCCAAAATAACCTGTGGCTATTTCACAGTATTATATTTAAACTTCTTATAAGCAAACAATTATATTATGACTTTCTTTAAATTATTTAAGCATTCATTATTTTTAGTGTCTTTTTGCGCCTTTTTTGCCACCGCTCCAGCCTATGCCCAAACCGAAGCTGAGAAGCAAAGATTAGAGGCTTTCTTTCAAGATTTAGAATCATTTACTAAAGTTTTTAGTAACATCAAACAACTGTATGTTGATGAAGTCACCAATAAAGAATTGTTCGAAGATGCAATCAAAGGCATGGTGACAGGATTAGATCCTCATTCTAATTATCTAAAACCTAAAGAACAAAAAACTCTGCTTGAAAGCGCTTCAGGAAAATTTGGCGGATTGGGTATTGTGATTAGTATGAAGGACGACGCCATCCAAGTCATCTCCCCTATTGACGACACACCTGCTTATCGAGCAGGCATTCAAGCAGGTGATTTAATTGTAAAAATTGGCGATAAGCCTGTGCGTGACATGACACTAGAAGACGGTGTTGAATTAATGCGAGGTGAGCCAGGTACCGATGTCCAAGTAACCATTGTTCGTAAAAATACAAAACCTTTTGTAGTTAAAATTACACGTGAAATTATTACCATTACTTCGGTTAAAGGTTATTTGTTAGAAAAAGACATTGGCTATATTCGTATTTCTAGTTTTCAAAATCCGAGTGCTAATTTGCTCAAAGAGACACTCGGTGAATTGGTTAAGAAAAATGATGGTTATTTAGAGTCGCTTATTCTTGATTTGAGAAACAACCCAGGTGGCGTGTTAGATGGTGCTGTTGATATAGCTAATTTATTTATTGATAAAAAAGGCTTGATCGTTTATACCGAAGGTCGTATTCCAAGCTCAAATCTAAAATTCAAAACTGAGCCTGGCGATATAATGCTTGATTCTCCAATTGTGGTACTAATTAACGAAGGTTCGGCTTCAGCTTCGGAAATTGTTGCCGGTGCATTGCAAGACCATAAACGTGCCATTATTATGGGCAGCACTTCTTTTGGTAAGGGCTCGGTTCAAACGATTATTGAGCTCGATGATGGTTACGGCCTAAAAGTTACTACAGCGCGTTATTACACGCCATCAGGTCGCTCTATTCAAGCCAAAGGTATTGAACCCGACATTGCTTTAAAAAATATTAGTCTTGAGAATGAAAAAGAAGACAGTGTACTTGGTGACACCAAAGAAAGTGATTTAGACGGCCACCTAGAAGTTGAAGACCCTTCTCAATTATCTGATGAAGAAATTATCACCGCACAAAAAAATAAAAAATCTGAAGAAGATAAAAAAGTCATTGATAAACTTAAAAAAGATTACTTTGTGCACGAAGCGACTAATCTACTTAAAGCATTGACAGTTTTGGGTAGATAATTGATGGCTGTTGTTCTTTCAGTTGCGAATCAAAAAGGTGGTGTGGGTAAAACCACCACTGCTGTTAATTTGAGTGCCGCTTTAAAAGCCATTAAAAAACGTGTGTTACTGATCGATATCGACCCTCAGGGCAATGCCACAATGGGCTGTGGTGTTGATAAATATAACTTAGAAAATTCAGTTTGTGAGCTACTACTAGATGAATGCAGTATTGGTGAAGCAACGGTACACGCCCCTGGCGTTGAGATTGATGTACTACCCTCTAATACCGATTTAATTGCAGCAGAAATCGCCCTACTTCAGCGTGAAAAATCTGAATATAAATTAAAACAAGCCATTGCCAAAGTAGAAGACAAATACGATTATGTGGTAATCGATTGTCCGCCTTCACTTAATATGCTTACGATCAATGCCTTTACCGCATCTGACGGTATTATTATTCCAATGCAATGTGAATACTATGCGTTAGAAGGCTTGACCGCACTAATACAAACCATTGAAAAAATTCAAGCCACTACCAATCCTGACTTAGATATTACTGGCATTGTTCGTACTATGTTTGATACGCGTAATAATTTATCTAACGAAGTGTCCATTCAATTGTTGCAGTATTTTTCACACAAAGTATTTAAAACAATCATCCCTAGAAATGTAAAATTGGCCGAAGCACCCAGTTTTGGTCAGGCGGCAATTAACTACGCCAGATCATCCAAAGGGGCAATTTCATACGTTTCATTAGCAAGTGAAGTAATTAGAAAAACATCAATAAATTAAAATGGCAAAAATTTCAAAATTAGGTCGTGGATTAGATATATTGTTAGGGCAAGTCTCCTCTGCGGGTGGTCAATCTAACTCTGAGCACAACCTTAAATTATTAAGTGTTGATGCACTACAGCGTGGAAAATTTCAGCCTAGAGACGATATTGACCCTGATACACTCAATGAATTAGCTGATTCCATTACCTCTCAAGGCGTTATTCAGCCGTTGGTTGTACGCAAAGTCACCTATGATAAGTATGAAATCATTGCGGGTGAAAGACGCTGGCGTGCGGCCAAAATTGCAGGTTTAGACAAAGTCCCTGCTATTGTTCGTGAAATTGATGATCAAGTTGCTTTAGCGATTGGCCTTATTGAAAACATTCAACGTGAGTCATTAACACCACTTGAAGAGGCGAGAGCACTACAGAAATTAATTGAAGATTTTAAAATGACACACGAAGAAATTTCACATGTTGTGGG
>JAPYQD010000075.1 GCA_029937335.1 Gammaproteobacteria bacterium | reverse complement strand
GCCATTGTGTTTAATTTGGATCAAGATCCTAGTATTTTGCTTGAGCTTAAAGTTGAAGAGTTAAAAAAATTAATGTTTACCAAACAATCTGAATTACCAAAAGGCGTGGAAAGATTGCAAATTAAGGATTTGGTTTTTAATAAGAGCCCAATGTTTGTGCCTAATGTGTACAAACTTGAGCCGAAAATTATTGAACAACTGCAAATCGATATGGAAACTTGCCTTGATCGATTGTCTTTCATCAAGGACAATCAAAAAGCGATTGGCAAGATTGTGCAGGATTTATATAAAAATGATCAAGAGCGCACTCAAACAACCGATGTTGATCAAACACTTTACGACGGCTTTATGGATAACGGCGATAAACGCATCGGTGATCAAATACAAACACTTAGCGTAGATGCATTAAAAAACTTTCATCCAAAATTTAAAGATGACAAACTTTCAACATTACTCATGCATTTCAAGGCTAGGAACTATCCCGAAACACTGAGTGAAGACGAGGCTGAGGATTGGTTTGAAACGGTACAAGGCAGAATACAAGCCGGTGAAAATGGTTATTTGGCTATTGATGAATACTTTCAACGCATCAACACTATGCGCGAACAACACTCTAATAAAGAAAAACTTTGGCAACAACTCGAAGCCTATGGAGAATCTTTCTTCTAGTTCGTTTTGCTATTGATTTAATTATCGGGTATAATCTTCGCACATTGAGGAATTTACCAAAAGAGAAGAAATGAACGCCGAGACTCGTTTTGAAATGTTTGAAAGGTTATTGAAAAAGATACCTAATCCAACCACAGAATTAAATTACAACACCCCTTTTGAGCTGCTAGTTGCAGTCACATTATCAGCACAAGCTACTGATAAAAGTGTCAACAAGGTTACCGACAAGTTGTTTCCAATTGCCAATACACCTGAAGCGATTTTCGAGCTCGGTGAAGACACATTACGCGATACCATTAAGACCATTGGTTTGTTCAATTCAAAAGCCAAGCACATTATTCAAGCTTGTAAAATTCTGATTGAAAAATACGATTCCGCAGTGCCAGAAACTCGTAAAGAATTAGAAGCGCTACCGGGTGTTGGTCGTAAAACAGCCAATGTAGTGCTTAACACTGCTTTCGGTCATCCGACAATCGCAGTGGATACACACATCTATCGTGTTGCTAACCGCACGGCAATCGCCAGTGGTAAAACCGTACTAGAAGTTGAAAAGAAGTTGGTTAAATTTATCCCTGATGAATTTAGAGTGCCTGCACACCACTTAATGATTCTTCATGGTCGTTATACTTGTAAGGCGCGTTCGCCATTATGTACTAATTGCATCTTGTTAGATCTTTGTGAATACGAAGAAAAAAACCTATAGCCACTTAGCTTTATAATAGGGCCCATGCTCTACACCCAAGATAGAACTCAACAACGTCAGTTCCTTGCCAATGCTTGGCAAAAATTTCTAGACAAGAAAGCACTCGATCCGCTCGAAGATCAACTCACGCAAGTCATTGAGATGCATCCGGAGTATCACAAACTCATCAGTAATATTGAGTCTGAATTCTTTCCTGAAAGTGGAGAGGTTAACCCTTTTTTACATATTAACCTGCATTTGTCATTAAGAGAGCAACTGTCGATTAATCAACCAAAAGGTATTAACGAGTATTATCAAAAAATATTAGGCAAAGTTCAAGATCCACACGAGGTCGAACATCTGATGATGGATTGTATTGCGCAAATGATTTTCTCATCACAGAAAAACAACACGCCGATGGATCATCAAGCTTACATTCGCTGCTTAGAGGCACAATCTAGAGCCTGAACTTAATGTCGATTGAAGCGCACATTCAGCAGCACCTAGGCCTAAGCATTATTAACAAACAATCAGTGAGTACAGGGCTATTTTCCGCCTATCAAGTTACATTATCTAATGGCAATACAGTCTTTGTTAAGTACCAATCAAACCCTAACCAACAATTAATTAATGAAGGCAGGGAATTAGCTTTATTAGGAAGAACCATTCACACGCCAACAGTGCTGGGCAGTTGTGAACATTGCTTGATATTAGAATGGATTGATACTACACATAACACAAACATGCAGTCACAAATGGGGTTGGCGCTTGCCAAGCTTCACCAAAATACAGATGATTATTTTGGATTTGAGTTTGACAATAAAATTGGGAAAACCCCTCAACCCAATGGTGTTGGTCAAAATATTGACAATTGGGCTGATTTTTATTGGAAGTATCGACTACTACACCAAATAACATTAGCGCATCAAAATACGTTGATTAGCCAAACTGACTATCAACAGCTACTTCAGGTGAAGGACATTTTGCCAAACTTGTTAGACAACACAATCAAACCTACATTACTACATGGCGACCTATGGTCTGGCAATGTCTTAAGTGGGAAAAACCATCCTTATTTTATTGATACCGCTAGTTATTACGGCCATCGAGAAATCGATTTTGCACTGACGTTTATGTTTGGCGGGTTTGATGATGATTTTTATCAAAGCTATAATGAAAGTTATCCATTAGACAGCGGCTTTAATAAAAGAAAGCCGCTCTATATGCTTTATCACTATCTAAATCATCTCAATATTTTTGGTAGTGGCTACCACGCTAACACCATGAACTGCGTTAGCCAGTTATTAGACTAAGTCTTCCAATTAACAAAATTGGTTAATAATTGCAAGCCATCGTGTTGTGATTTTTCCGGGTGGAACTGCACCGCAAACATATTGTCTTTTGCGATAGCACAAGTAAAGTCAATACCGTAATCAGTTGACCCAGCAACAACAGAATGATCGGCTTCTTTTACGTAATAACTGTGCACACTATAAAAGCGTGCATTATCATCAATATTATGCCAAAGTGGGTGTTTAAACTCTTGTTTTACGTTATTCCATCCCATATGTGGGATTTTAAGGTCACTTTTATCAAATTTAACCACGTCTCCTGGGATTATTGACAATCCATCAGTACCGCCATTCTCTTGAGAGTGATCAAATAAAAGTTGTAATCCTAAACAAATTCCTAAGAAAGGTTTTTCATGAGCGGCTTGTTTAATAACATCAACCAAACCATGTTCGTTGAGTGCTTGCATACAAGCGCCCATTGCGCCTTGACCAGGAAACACAACACGGTCAGCTTCGCTGATTATTTTTGCGTTGTCAGTAAGAAAGACTTGATCATTAGGCGCAACGTGTTCAATGGCTTTTTGCACTGAACGCACGTTGCCCATGCCATAGTCAACAATGGCTATGGACATAATTTATAAGCTACCTTTAGTCGATGGGATGACGCCAGCTTGACGTTCATCTGGTGTGACTGCCATGCGTAATGCTCTACCAAAAGCCTTAAAGATAGTCTCAGCTTGGTGGTGAGAATTTATCCCTTTAAGGTTATCAATGTGCAAGGTAATCAAGGCATGATTAACAAACCCTTGGAAGAATTCAGAAATTAAATCTACATCAAAGGTGCCAATCATTGCACGTGTAAAGTTAACATTAAGTTCCAAGCCGGGACGACCAGACAGATCTAACACAACACGTGACAAAGCCTCATCTAATGGCACATAAGAATGCCCATAACGAGTAAATCCTGCTTTATCGCCGACCGCTTGTGCAAACGCTTGGCCTAGAGTAATACCAATATCTTCAACACTATGGTGATCATCAATTTGCGTATCGCCATCACATTTAATGTTTAAATCCATTAGACCGTGACGTGCAATTTGATCCAACATGTGGTCTAAAAAAGGCACGCCGGTATCGATACTTGCCTGACCAGTGCCATACAAATTGAGTTCGACATTAATGTCTGTTTCGTTAGTTTTTCTTGATACTTTAATCATGGTTATTATTGTTTATAAGTATTCTTCAATCAAAATTTCAGCAATCTGAATAGTGTTGAGTGCTGCGCCTTTACGGATATTATCAGAAACTACCCACAAGTTGAGGCCTTTCTCATGAGATATGTCCTCACGAATACGACTGACAAACGTATCATCATGATT
>JAPYQD010000074.1 GCA_029937335.1 Gammaproteobacteria bacterium | reverse complement strand
ATATCCTCAAACGGATCAACATCTTCTTCAGCAAACGCCAACGTGTTGGTCATAAAAAATAGTAAAAAACTCAATAATAATTGTTTCATAATTGCATCTCCTTTATAAATGTA
Organism: Gammaproteobacteria bacterium; assembly: GCA_029937335.1. Lineage (GTDB taxonomy): Bacteria > Pseudomonadota > Gammaproteobacteria > PS1 > Pseudothioglobaceae > Thioglobus_C. The sequence goes on along the minus strand of JAPYQD010000074.1, from coordinate 3,948 downwards.
TCAAATAAGCCACTGACATCATGTGGCCCTGGTGAGGCTTCAGGGTGCCCTTGAAAACTAAATGCGGGCTTGCCTAGCACTTTAACACCTTGAATTGAATTGTCAAATAGCGATCGGTGTGTCACCTCTAGTGTTGATGGCATGTCACCTTCTGCCACAGCAAAGCCGTGGTTTTGTGAGGTAATCATCACTTGTTTAGTTTCTAAATCTTGCACAGGATGGTTAGCACCATGATGGCCAAACTTCATCTTCTCAGTTTTGGCGCCGCTAGCCAATGCCAATAACTGATGGCCCAAACAAATACCAAATATTGGCATGTTTTTTTCTAACAAAGTTTGAATATTGTCAATCGCATAATCACATGGCTCAGGATCACCCGGACCATTTGACAGAAACACACCATCAGGGTTCATCGCTAATACATCAGCCACTGGAGTTTGTGCATTGACTACAGTTAAATCACAACCGCGATCCACTAGCATTCTTAAGATGTTTTTCTTCACACCGTAATCGTAAACCACAACTTTGAACTTGGTATCGAGCTTAGCAAACTCACCCGTTTCTAAGAAATAAGAGCCGTCATTAAAATCATATTGCTTAGTGGTTGATACTACTTTGGCTAAATCCATGTTCTTTAGCCCTGCAAAGGATTGCGCTTTGGCGATTGCTGCCGCTTCATCAATATCATCACCTGTAACAATACAACCTTTAAGTGAACCTTGTTCACGCAAGTGGCGCGTTAGTGCGCGGGTATCAATGTCACTAATGGCCACAATATTGTGTGAGGATAAATACTCATCTAATGGCATGTTCGAACGCCAATTGCTCACCATGAGTGGCAAGTCGCGGATAATTAAACCCGAGGCATAAATTTGCCTAGATTCTTCATCAACTTGATTAGTGCCAGTGTTGCCAATATGCGGATAAGTGAGTGCAACGATTTGTTGCGCGTAAGAAGGGTCAGTTAGGATTTCTTGGTAGCCCGTCATTGAAGTATTAAATACTACTTCGCCAACCGTATCGCCACTAGCACCAATTGATTTCCCGTGGAAAATCGTACCATCTTCCAAAGCTAACATGGCTAATAAGGCAACTTGTGACACCGAACACTCCTAAGCTAAAAACTTCAAGAATTTTACCATACTCATAATTCAAGCTGATACTCAAATACGCATATTTGGATGATATAATGATGGCATAAATAACTAATATTTGGAGTGCTATGAACATTACTGTTGAAAATATTAAATGTGGTGGTTGTGCGGGCACAATTACTAAAAAATTAACCGAGATTTTTGATACTGAAAATATTGAAGTCAATATCGAACAAGGCATTATTGATATTGATATTGATGAATCTAAAAGAGGGGAATTAACTGAAGTATTATTAGGCTTAGGTTATCCTAAAGTTGATTCTGTTCATGGCCTTGATTCTGCTAAAGCCAAAGCCAAATCGTTTGTATCTTGTGCGATTGGAAAAATGGATCAATGAATCTAATGGTTAATGGTGAAAATCTAGAAATAGATAAACACTTAAATGCGCAGGATTTAATAACTCAGCTAGGCTACCAAAATCAGCGCATTGCTTTAGAAGTGAATGAAAACATCATTCCTAAATCTAAACATCCAGAATTTACCTTAAACGAAGGTGATAAAATTGAGATTATTAAAGCTGTTGGTGGTGGTTAAACAAACCAACTCTTAGGTATTTCATCTGCTCCAAACGGCTTAGCACTCAACTGCTGCACTACACCTGCTTCCAACTTAACCTCTACATCAACTAAGTCCTCATCTCTACCTTGAGAATATCGAGCTAGGATTTTAGCCGCAATTTTTATATCTTCCTGATTAGGTTCTCCGTCTATCAGTGCTATCGGGCCGTTACAACTGGTTGAATATAAATTAGCGTATTGATTTCGATAACCTTCTAAGAACTTAACTTCACCCTCTTCTCTGGCAATAATCATTTTAAAGCGTTTGTTAGGGCGAATATGTCGCCCCACTTTTAACATCATCAAGTCATCCAGTTGATAATCACGATTACCACGTGCTTGCCACATATCCACCAATTTATCAGAATACTGTTTATCGGTTAAAAAACAACAGCCACCTGCAGGGGTTGCATAATCCTCAAAGCCGTATTCTTTAGCTAATGCCATTTGTGGCTTGCGCGTACGCCCTGAAAAATCCAACAACTTCTCACGATCAACCCAGCCTTCAATTTCAGCTTTGGTTGGTGGCAAATGTTTGGCACATAAAGGACGCAATAATAAATCATTTGCACCTGACTCACTTTGCACAATGGGCATGGTTTCTTTACGCTGAGACATAGGGCGCTGACCCATTACCTCGCCAGTAATAATAAAATCAAACTCATTTTCTTCCATCCACTGCTTGGCCTTTTTCACCATAAAGCCTTTACAATCCAAACAAGGATTCATATTTTTTCCATAGCCGTGTTTAGGATTAAGCAGTACATCACGATATTCTTCAATCACATCAATAATATGCAATTTTATACCGAGCTGTTCAGCTACCCATAAGGCATTATTACGTTTTGGTTTATCACTCTTTTGTTTGCGAATCGCATGTGTATGCCCTTCGACACAAAAACCAGTGAAAAAATTAATACCCTCTACATGAATACCTTGGTCAAGTAATAGCTTGGTACTTAAAAGTGAATCTAGTCCGCCCGATATTAATGACACCGCTCTAATCTGTTTACTCATTTTTACTTCCTAACTCCATCCACTCGACACCATTCGTCTTTTTGTTTAACTTTTAAATCACTAAAATATTCACTATAAGTCTCTAAAACTATATCAAGCTGTTCTTGTAAAATCCCTGAAAGCGTTATTTTACCGCTAGACTTAACCAAGCCTGAAAGATGTTCACATAGCCCTATTAAGGGATTAGCTAAAATATTAGCAATTAACAAATCTACCTTATCTAATTGCCCTTCTTCATCGCTATGTAGGACTTTAACCTGGTCTTCAACGTGATTAGTCTTAACATTATCAATGGTTGCCAATACTGCTTGTGGATCATTATCTACTGCAATAGCGCTGGTTGCACCAAGTTTTACCGCTGCAATGGCTAAAACTCCTGTACCTGAACCATAATCAACCACACTTTGATTAATTGGTGGATTTTTATCAAGATACTGTAAGCATAAGTCTGTAGTTTGATGCGTACCTGTACCAAAAGCCAAACCGGGATCCATATCAATCACCACAGAATTATTTGGTAATTTTGACGCATCCTCCCAAGAAGGACAAATCCAAAGTCGTTTACCAAATATTTTTGCATGAAAATCTTTCTTGCATTCATCCTCCCAAACACGGTCTTTCAGTAATTCAAAAGACAATTTTTCAATATTACATAATTTCAATAGCATTGTTTGCACATGCACTTGATCAACTTCTGAATCAAACAAAGCCTTGATTACTACTCCTGGCCATAATGGTGTTTCACCGACAGGTGGCTCAAAAATTGCATTGTTTTTCGCATCACTAAAAGTAATTGAGATACTGCCCAACCCCATCAGTATTTCACTGACAAAATCTGCTTTCTCCTTACTGGTTTCTAATGTCAATTGCATCCAATCCATAAGCGCTAAATTATACCTACTGATATTTTTTATAAAAACCAACTAAATTATTAAGGTATTATGTATAATGCAATTTTCAACCAGCAAAATAAGGTAACAAAAATGGGACTAGAGAGAACAGGAAACGGATATTTAGTAGATCCAACAATTTGGACAGAAGAAATCATGCATGAAATGGCAAAAGAAGATGACTTTGAATTAACCGAAAGTATGGTTGGCCAAATCATGTCAGCAAAAGAATACTTTGAAGAAAATTCATCCGTACCACCTATTAGGACGTTTGCAAAATACGTTGGTATTGATAAAAAAATTCTTTTTAAAGAATGGTTAACTGGCCC
>JAPYQD010000073.1 GCA_029937335.1 Gammaproteobacteria bacterium | reverse complement strand
CCAACAACGGCACTAACTACTATACTCTTCCAAATTCTCCTGTCAGTGGCACAAAGATATAATCTCCCAAATCAGTTTCATCTAGTACTTGATTGTGTTTAACAGCTTTAATCATTTTTTGCAGATAACCAGGACCAACAGGGGCAACTAAAATACCATCATCTTTTAGCTGTTCTACCAATGCTGGTGGGATTTCTGTACAAGCAGCAGATACGATAATCTTATCATAGGGTGCCTGTTGCTTATAGCCAAATCCACCGTCATATTGTATGATTTTTACGTTATCTATTTTGGCTTTAGCTAGGTTTTCCTTAGCAAAATTAACCAGCTCTGGCACAATCTCAACAGAATAAACTTGGTCGCATAATTGACTTATAATCGCTGCTTCGTAACCACTACCAGAGCCAACCTCTAAAACTTTATCTGTTTTTTTAAGCTCTAATGCTTCAACCATTGAAAACACCGTAGATGGCTGAGAAATAGTTTGTTTATATCCAATACTGAGTGGAGCATCAATGTATGCCTCATCTTTAGAGTTTAAGGGTACAAACAACTCTCTGGATATTGCTCGAAAAGCATCTAGTACTTTATCATCCTCAACAACCCTATTGCTTCGCATATGTTTCAATAGCGTTTTTTTTGTATTATTTAGGTTTGATAACATAGATTTTTCCACTGTCTGTTGAAAAATATATCCAGCCCTCTGAGCTCTGAAGGAGCGCCCTAATACGCTCATTCAGGTTTTCAAATAAGCGCTCTTCTGCAGTTGCTCTACCCTGCTCGTCTAGTGTAATTCTATTAATATGGCGTAGTTTAAGCGCACCTGAAAATAAACTACCCTGCCAGTCTTTAAAAGCATCGCCAGTGTAATACAGTAAACTACCTGGTGCTATTGAGGGTACATAAACTTTTACAGGCTGTTCCATACCTTTTTTGTGCGTTCCCTCACCTACCGACACTGGGCCCCAGTACTCCTTGCCATAAGATATAGTCGGCCAACCATAGTTTTTACCTTCTTTGATTAGATTGATTTCATCACCACCTCTTGGGCCGTGTTCGATTGACCAAAGGCGTTTGTTCTCATTATCCCAAACCAGTCCTTGTGGATTTCGATGACCATAACTCCATATCTGTGGCAAGACATCTGAGCGCCCAACAAAAGGATTGTCTTCTGGTGTAGACCCATCAAGATTAAGCCTTAAAATAGAACCCGCATGTGAATTTAAATCTTGAGCGTTGGACCTAACACCACGATCGCCAATAGAAAAATAAACATGGCCTTTATCATCAAATGCTATCCGACTTCCATAATGAACACTAGTATCGGTTTTTGAATCTGTGATGATTAAATCTTGCCAATCTTTTAATACATGTTCATCTATGTGTGCTCTGGCAAGTGTAGTAGCACCTTGATCTTGAATAGCTTTAGAATAAGTAAAATATATCCAATCTCCTTCTTCATACTCAGGCGCTTTTGCTACATCTAACAAACCACCTTGACCACTCACCATTACTTCTGGAGTGCCAGTTAAGTAATTAAATTTTCCTGATTGAATGTTGAGTACACCCGCTCTACCCTTGCGCTCGGTAAATAAGATTTCATCATTTGAGATAAAAACCATACTCCAGGGTATATCTAAGCCTGAAGCAATCTGTTTAAGCTGAAAAGCGTTAGAATAAACAACAGAAGATAGAAAAAAAATTAATAGAAAAATAAAGAAATTTTTAATCAATAAAATCATAGTCAAGCCTTTTCAACCCGTTAAAAAGACCTTTAATAATAAAGATAGATAGACTAATCTTTTTTACAAGTTGATATACCTAAAATTGAATAAGCAGGACACAAACCAAATAACGCTGTAAGCACTAATACAACGCCAATTACTCCTAAATACGAGCCGTAATAAAATCCTGCGCCAATAACAACAACACCAACAACGAATCTAACAATTTTGTCTTCCCTGCCTACATTGCATTGCATCACATACTCCTCTTTCAGTTATCTACTTACGATTGTACTCCTTCAATGTTAATTTGTTGTATTTATCGATTTACGTACTTTATTTGCAATTACTTTTGAATCTAGAATTGTATTTGCATTTATATGTAATATTGTCGCCTTTTCGGTGTCTTTGAGTGGCTCCAATGAGTGAAATTGTTGTTCCAATACGCTCACATCAGCATCCGAGATATTGTTTTGATCATTTGAACGCTTTAGAACACGCTCACGAAGTTCGTTCTTTTCTACTTGTAAATCAAGAATGATAATAGGAACATCAGTTTTATCAAAAGCTTGGTAAAACATTTGACGCTCTTTTAGCTGAAGAAAAGTTGCATCAACAATAACACTATAACCATTCTCAATAATGGATTTGGTTAAATCAAGCAATCGTTGATAAGTGGCTCTGGTTGCCTTTGGAGCATACATATCACCTTTTAGTAATGATCCTTGACTGCCATCAAATAAGCCGAATAGACGCTTTCTTTCAACATCGGAGCGAATCCAAATAGCCAATAGTCGTTCATTAAGGCGGGCAGCAAGTGTGCTTTTTCCACTGCCAGATAAGCCATGTAGCATAATTACAATAGGTTTTCTAGGTTGAGTGTAGGCGCTTGCTAATGCTAAATAATGCTCCACTCCATCAAGTAGGATTTTTTGTTCTTTAGTATCTCTCACGTTTAGTTGTGCACATCGAATCGACAAGACCTTGGCACGAACAATAGCGAGATAACTACGGTAAAAATCCAATAAACTCAAGCCGGCATAATCGCCTGTTAAAGAAAGATATCCGTTTAAAAATTGCCAAGCTAAGTCAGGTCTTTTACGACTTTCCAAATCCATAACTAAAAATGCCACTTCACTAATGACATCGATCCATCGGAGCTCATCGCTAAACTCAATACCATCAAAAATTTGCACCTTTGATTTCCAATGCACCATATTTGCTAAATGCATATCTCCATGACATTCCCGAACAAATCCATTCTTCAATCTTGAATCAATCTCACCAGAGAGTCTTTTCTTTTGTAAGGTGGTCCATTCTTGGAGTTGTTCAGAAGCTTTGACAATATGCTGATGATTGTGCAAATGTTGCTTAATCTGGACGAAATTTTCAAGTGCGAATGAAAAAATAACATCGACTTCACCATAACCTGAGTTAGCCTTAGCACGAGTAGAATCTAAGTGGAACTTAGCCACAGTTATGCAGAGCTCATCTAACCACTCATTTTTCCAGTGCTTAGAATGATTTTCCAGTAGTTTATCGAGCTCCATTTCACGGTCAAAACGGTGCATCCGCACAGCATACTCAACAACGTTCGTGTGTTTGTCAGTTTGCTTATCAGTAATGAAAACTCGATCATCATTGCGGATAATTGATACAACATCAATATAAATATCTTTTGCTAGTCTTGAGTTGAGGCGCACCTCTTCTGTGCAAAAGTGTTTACGATCCTCAAGCGTAGAGAAGTCTAAAAACCCAAGGTTGAGTGGTTTCTTGACCTTATAGGCGTATTCACCAGCTAAAAAGATGTGAGAAATGTGTGTCTCAACATGCTCAACCTTATCGACATGATGAGGATAGGCACTTGGATTTAATAACCGTTGCTCAATATTCATCATACCCATACCTTCTCTGTCGAGTTTGAGTCAATAAAATACACACAGAGAAAATTAAATATGGCTTATCTTATTGCTTGGCTATACTCTTTTGATGCCATGATTGTACATTCTGCTTGCACTCTTTAAGTGACGACCACTTAGCTTTGACCAAGGCTGAACTTCTGGCTGATAGCCTTTGTGCCAAGATTGTACGGCTTGTGTATTGATTTTTGCCTGTGTATGCACTGATTGAGCATAATCTTTAGCCCATGACTGTGCGGCCATTGAAGTGCCTGCTGTTGACATGGTGGCTGCGAGCGCTACGGTGATACTTTTAAACTTCATACTACCCCCTATTTTTTTGATTGGTTTAATTTAACTATACACCTAATCAATGAATAAAAATAGGGACGTGTATTTTGACTAAGTCACCCTTTTGGTGGTTTCTTTACTATCCCAATAGTTGGCTT
>JAPYQD010000072.1 GCA_029937335.1 Gammaproteobacteria bacterium | reverse complement strand
TCGGTCTAATGGGCCATACTTCACGCTTAGAAAATATTACCTTATGTTTAGCAGCACTTAAAGCCACACTTAACAAGTAAGCTTAAGTTTAAAGCATTAAAAAGGCGACCCTATGGTCGCCTTTTTTTGTAATAAATATTATTTATGCTAACTTAGCTAATAATTCTTCATCAGTTTCTACTCGATCAGGGTCTGATAAACAACAATCTACCGGACAAACTTCCACACATTGAGGTGTGTCAAAATGACCCACACATTCAGTGCACTTATCTCCATCAATTTCATAGATTTCATCACCCATATAAATCGCTTCATTTGGGCACTCTGGCTCACAAACGTCACAGTTAATACATTCATCGGTAATTAATAAAGACATACTTTCTCCTAGATCAGTCGGCCAATCATTACTATTGGCTTATAGCCTGGTATTTTAACTGATTAAACCCAATATCTTTGGTAACATATTGGTTTTATTTTTGGGGTTAATGATGCGCTTTCTTACTTTATTTCTAACACTTTTTTTATCATTCCAATCTCACGCGAAATTAGACGACGGCTTATATGCCAATTTACATACCAATCAAGGTGATATTGTTATCAAACTTGCCTTTGAAGAAACGCCACTCACGGTAATTAATTTTGTCGGCCTGGCAGAAGGTACAAAAAAATCAAATATTCAAATTGGTAAGCCTTTTTATAATGATCTAAAATTCCACCGTGTTATTAATGACTTTATGGTTCAAGGCGGCGATCCCAAAGGTAATGGTACTGGCGGTCCTGGTTATCAATTCAATGATGAAATTACAGACCTAACTCACGACAAAGGCGGTATTTTATCCATGGCTAACTCTGGCCCGAATACCAATGGGTCTCAATTTTTCATTACGCATACCGCAACACCGTGGTTAGATGGTAAGCACACTGTTTTTGGTCATGTGGTTAAAGGTATGAGTGTGGTCAATACCATTAAAAAAGATGATTTTATTCGCAAAGTAAAAATTATTCGTGTTGGTGAAAAAGCCATTAATTTCAAAACCGATGAGGCTGCCTTTAAAGCGTACAATGAAAAATTTATTGATTTAGAAATCACCAAAAAAGCTAAAAAACGCGAAAAATTGATTAGCTTTGTCAAAGCTAACTATCCTAACGCCAAAGTTGCAGAAGCAGGCCACTATGTACAAATCAATCAAATAGGTACAGGTGACTCACCCAAATTAGGTGATTTGGTTAAAGTACATTTATCCATTGATTTAGATGACGGCACCAACATGCGTGAGGCAGGCAAACCTCTACCATTCGCTGCAGGCTCAGGCACCATTATTGAAGTCATTGATAATGCTGTACTTAGTATGCGTGTTGGTGAAAACCTGACTATTATTGCTTCTTATGCACAAATCTACGGCGATAGTGCACGTGGTAGCTTATCTCAAAAATCTCTAATGATCTTCAACCTAGAGCTTTTATCTATCAACGACGTGGACTAATATGTTTTTAGAATTAATCAATTTTCTTACCCAGTTTAATCCAGGCTTTGACGTACTGCACTACCTAACCGTTCGAGCGGTTTTGGCAATGTTAGCGGCTTTGTTTATTAGTTTAACGCTAGGTCATTTCTTTATTGCACGCCTTCAGCAATATCAAATAAAACAAGTGATTCGTCCTGATGGGCCAAAAACACATTTGTCTAAAGCCGGTACACCAACCATGGGTGGTGTCATGATTCTGTTTTCATTTATCAGTAGTATTGTTATTTGGGGTGATTGGCACAATGCTTATCTTTGGGTTGTTGTTGTGACGGCACTTATTTTTGGTGCTATTGGTTTTATTGATGATTTTTTAAAAATCAAACATCAATCCTCCGATGGTTTGAGTTCTAAACAAAAATACTTAGCCCAATCTTTAGGTGCTATTGTGATTGGCATTTGGCTGGTTAACAATACACACCAGCCGGTTTCTACTGATTTACTCATTCCATTCTTTAAAGACTGGACCGTGCCACTTGGTATTGTTGGTTTTACCGTCTTGTCTTATTTTGTTATTGTTGGTAGCTCTAATGCGGTCAACTTAACTGACGGCCTAGATGGCTTAGCCATTATGCCGGTTATTTTAATTTCAGGCGCATTGGCAATTTTTGCCTATATTAGTGGTAACTATAATTTTGCCAATTATCTCAATATGCCATTTATGCCGGGTACAGGCGAGATCTTTGTTATTTGTGCAGCGCTGATTGGTGCAGGCCTGGGCTTCTTATGGTTTAACACCTACCCTGCTGAAATCTTTATGGGTGATGTTGGCTCGTTGTCACTCGGTGCAATTTTGGCCGTGATTGCCATTATCATTCGTCAAGAAGTCTTGTTGTTTATTATGGGCGGTGTGTTTGTTGCCGAAACTCTATCTGTTATTATTCAGGTGGGCTGGTACAAGCGCACTAAAACACGGGTGTTTTTAATGGCGCCACTCCATCATCACTTCGAGAAAAAAGGTTTATCAGAGCCTAAAATCATTGTGCGTTTTTGGATGGTAACTCTAATCTTGGTAATGATTAGTCTAGCATCTATTAAAATACGTTAACTATGAGCACACTCGATAAATGGGATGAACGTTATTTAGCCTTAGCAGCTGAAGTCGCTACCTGGTCAAAAGACCCATCTACCCAAGTAGGTGCGGTCACCGTTGGTAGTAAAAAAGAAGTTTTATCTCAAGGATTTAACGGTTTTCCTCGTGGTATTCATGACACCGATGAGCGCTACAACGACCGAGAAACCAAATACAAATTTGTCGTCCATGCTGAGATGAATGCTATCTATAACGCTACTTATTCAGGCGCTTCACTCGATGGTGCTACCCTTTATGTACATGGCTTACCAATCTGCTCAGAGTGTGCCAAGGGCATTATCCAAGTCGGCATTAAAAAAGTGGTGATTGAAAAATCTAAGGAACTCAGTAATTGGAATGACAGCGTTAAACTTTCACAAGAAATGTTTGATGAAGCGGGTGTCGAACTCATCATTAAAGGCGAATAATGTCTGAAGTGTCTAAACGTCGCACCTTTGCGATTATCTCTCACCCTGATGCCGGTAAAACTACGGTTACTGAAAAGCTCTTACTATACGCAGGTGCCATTAAAACTGCCGGTAGTGTTAAAGCCAGAAAAGCCAGCACCCATGCAACATCCGACTGGATGGAAATGGAGAAAGAAAGAGGTATCTCGATTACTTCATCGATCATGCAGTTTGATTATGATAATCATGTCATCAACCTGCTCGACACCCCAGGACACGAAGATTTCTCTGAAGACACTTACCGCACACTAACGGCAGTAGATTCGGCACTGATGGTGATTGACGTCGCCAAAGGTGTCGAGATGCGCACCATCAAACTCATGGAAGTTTGTCGCTTACGTGATACACCCATCCTTACTTTTATCAATAAACTCGATCGTGAAGGCAAAGAGCCGATTGATTTGATGGACGAGGTAGAAACTGTACTTAATATTGAGTGTGCGCCCATCACTTGGCCGATCGGCATGGGTAAACGCTTTAAGGGTGTGGTGCATTTACTCGATGATAAAGTTTATTTATACGAAGCTGGTAAGAACTCTGAGATTGGTGAAAATGTCATCATTAATGGTGTTGACAATCCTGAAATCGATACCATTTTGGGTGAAGAAATGGCTGCTGAGATGCGTGAAGAAGTCGAACTGATTCGCGAGACTACAACGCCATTTGATTTAGATGAATTTCTAGCAGGCAAACAAACACCTGTATTCTTTGGCTCTGCTATCTCAAACTTCGGCATCCAAAATCTACTTGACGGCTTTATTGAGTATGCTCCCATTCCTCAAAATCGTGAATCAGACGTGCGTGAAGTAAAGCCTGATGAGCCTAAGCTGACAGGCTTTGTCTTTAAAATTCAGGCGAATATGGATCCCAAGCACCATGATCGCTTAGCTTTTATGCGCATCGTTAGTGGTGAGTATAAAAAAGGCATGAAAGTCTTACAGGTTGCCACTGGCAAACAAATAAAAATCGCTAATGCAGTGACTTTTATGTCGCGTGAACGCACCTCGGCTGAAGTAGCCTATGCCGGCGATGTGATTGGTATTCATAATCATGGCGGTATTAGTATCGGTGATACTTTCACCCAAGGTGAAAA
>JAPYQD010000071.1 GCA_029937335.1 Gammaproteobacteria bacterium | reverse complement strand
TACAGTAATCGATAATTTAAAACAGATTGAAGGCATCTTAACAGTAAGAGGTCTTCAACCATAAAGATGGCTAAAAAAACACTGGATGAACTGAGAGTTGAAATTGATGCGCTGGATAAAGAGATTCAGTCGCTAATCGGTGCACGTGCTGAACTAGCCTCGGCTGTAGCTGAAGTTAAAAAAGCCTCAGAAGATCAAAGTGTTTTTTACCGTCCTGAGCGTGAAGCTCAAGTGTTACGTAAGATTATTGATCGTAACGATAATTTGCTTAAAGATAAAGATATGGCACACATTTTCCGTGAGATTATGTCTGCCTGTTTAGCATTAGAACAACCTCTTAATATTGCTTATTTGGGACCTGAAGGAACCTTCACACAAGAAGCGGCCCTAAAGCATTTCGGCCATGCAGTATCGACACTCGATTGCGGTAGTATTGATGAGATTTTCCATCAAGTTGAAAAAGGCAATGCGCATTATGGCGTTGTACCGATTGAAAACTCTTCAAATGGTGTAATTGGTGGTACCGTTGACATGTTGTATTCTCAAGGTTTAAAGATTTGTGGTGAGGTTGAGATTTCAATCCAACATCAGTTAATGATGGCAGATCAAGCACAAGAGATTAAGGCGATTTATGCGCATCAACAGGCGCTTGATCAGTGCCAGCGTTGGCTGAGTAATCATTATCCAAATGCTGAGCTCAAGCCAGTGGCATCCAATGCATTAGCGGCACGTATTGTCAAAGATGAGCCACATGCAGCAGCGATTGCATCGGAGGCAGCTTTAAGCCTGTACGTATTGGAGCGAGTAGCTAAAAATATTGAAGACAAAACTGGCAATGTCACACGCTTCTTAGTGTTAGCTAATGAAGAAGTTGCACCTTCAGGTAAAGACAAAACATCAATTTTAGTGGTTACTAAACATGAGTCTGGCGCTTTGCTAGACTTGCTTGCGCCTTTCAAAGAGCAAGATATTAATATATTGCAATTGGCGCGTCATCCAATTCCTGGAGTGAAATGGGAGTATTTATTTCTGATTGATGTTGAAGGTCATCAACAAGAAACACAAGTGCAAACTGCATTAGAAAAAGTTGCCGATACAGTGCTAAAAGTTGATATTTTAGGTTCTTATCCAGTCGCCGTTTTATGAGTGTTTGTGGGTCCATTCTTTCCCTGAGTCCGTATCAGGGAGGCAAGCCTATTAGCGAGTTACAGCGTGAGCTGGGTTTGGATCATGTGGTTAAACTTGCCAGCAATGAAAACCCTTTGGGCCCAGGGCCTAAGGCGTTAGAAGCGATACAAAAAGCCAGCAGTGAAATCAGCCGATATCCAGATGGTAATGGCTTTGAGCTTAAACGAGCGATCGCTGCGCATTTGTCAGTGATAACTGATGGCATTACCTTGGGCAATGGTTCAAATGATATTTTAGAATTAGTGGCTAGAGCTTACGTATGTCAGGCGGAAGATGAGGTGGTTTTTTCACAATATGCTTTTGTGGTTTATCCATTAATTACTCAGGCTTTAGGTGCGACAGCGGTTGTAATACCTGCTAATGATTTTGGCCATGATTTGAATGCAATGCTTGCATCAATTACGGACAATACCAAACTAGTTTTTGTTGCAAATCCGAACAATCCAACAGGCACATTACTGAGTTATGATGCGGTTTATGCATTTTTATCCAAGGTACCAAGCTCGGTTATTGTGGTGCTAGATCAAGCTTATATTGAGTATTTAGACACTACTGATTTATCGATTGGATGGCTAAATGAGTTTGATAATTTAATTATTACCCGTACATTTTCTAAAGCCTACGGTTTGGCTGGTTTGAGAGTGGGTTATTCTATTTCCAATCCTGAAATTGCAGATTATTTAAATCGTATTCGTCAGCCGTTTAATGTGAATCATATTGCACAAAGTGCTGCGACAGCTGCTATTTTTGATGAAGCCTTTTTGGTTAGGTCAGTAACTGCAAATAAAAATGGCTTATTACAACTCTCGCAAGGGTTTAAACGTTTAGGTCTATCTTACATTCCATCACATGCAAATTTTATTGCAGTGAAAGTGACAGATGCTGGCGTGATTTATCAAAAATTATTAGAGAAAGGCTTTATTGTGCGTCTTGTTGAAATGCAAGACTACTTGCGAGTTTCAGTCGGCACTCGAAACGAGAATGAAACATTTCTTGATGCGTTAAAATCAGTCTTATGATAGATAAAATTTGTATTATTGGCGTTGGACTCATTGGTGGCTCGTTTGCTGCAGGATTAAAACAAGCCAATCAAGTACAAACCATTGTTGGTTTTGGTCGTCATGAAGACAGTTTGATTAAAGCCAAATCACTCGGTGTTATTGATGAGTACAACTTGGATATTGCCACTGCATTACAAGGTGTAGATATGGTATTAATCGCCACACCTGTGGATAGTTTTGGTGCAGTTTTAGGGCTTATCAAACCACATATTACTGATGCAGTAATCATTTCCGATGTGGGTAGTACCAAGGGTAGTGTGATTGATATTGCGAAACAAGTATTTGGTAAAGTACCCACAAGATTTATTCCTGCGCACCCAATTGCAGGCAAGGAAAAAAGCGGTGTAGAAGCCAGTGATGGTACGTTATTTGATAATAAACGCGTTATTCTCACACCCGAAGACAATGCTGACGCACAAGCAATAGAGGCAGTGTCTGAATTATGGCAAACATTAGGAGCACGAGTAGAAACAATGACACATCAAAAACATGACGATTTATTAGCAATGACTTCGCATTTACCGCATATGCTGGCTTTTGGATTAATGAACTATTTGGTTACCAACAATCCTGATGCGTGTGATTATGCAGCAGGCGGATTTAAAGATTTTTCACGTATTGCCTCATCTGATGCTGTTATGTGGCGTGACATCTGCCTTAATAATTCTACAGATATTGTGAAGCATATTAAGGGTTACCAACAAGCACTAGATCAGTTGTCAAACTTGATTGAAAACAATCAATCAGAAGCGTTAGAAAAGTTATTTGTAGAGGCTAAATCTGCACGAGATGATTGGATTAAAGATTAATTAAAAAGTATATGAGTAAATTTATTGCCCAACCGGCACATTCATTATCAGGTCAATTAAAAGTACCAGGTGACAAATCAATTTCCCATCGTTCTATTATGCTGGGGTCGCTTGCTAAAGGCGTTACCAAAGTCACTGGTTTTTTAGAAGGTGAAGATGCACTATCTACTTTAAAAGCGTTTCAAGCAATGGGTGTTGAAATTGAGCGTGAAGGCGATAATGTGACGATTCATGGTGTTGGTATCAATGGCTTGAAAAAACCTTCGAAACCGCTTGATTTGGGTAATTCTGGTACTTCTATTCGACTCATGTCAGGCATCTTGGCTGCACAAGATTTCGATTGTGAATTAATTGGCGATGAGTCGTTATCAAAGCGTCCAATGGGTAGGGTGATTAACCCACTCATTGAGATGGGTGCATTAATTGATAGTGATGATGGCAAACCACCACTTAAGATTAAAGGCGGACAACAACTCAAAGGCATTCATTACGACCTTCCTGTGGCATCTGCGCAAGTGAAATCATGTGTGTTGTTAGCGGGTTTGTACGCACAGGGCGATACCTGTGTGACTGAGCCAGCACCCACACGTGACCATACTGAGCGCATGCTAAAAGGCTTGGGCTATGATGTGCGTGTGAATAATAATCAAATGTGTTTAACCGGTGGTGGAGAATTAACAGCCACTGAGATTCAAGTCCCAAGTGATATATCTTCTTCTGCGTTTTTTATGGTGGCAGCCGCTATCGCGCCAGAAGCTGACATTACTTTAACTGGTGTTAATGTTAATCCAACCCGTACAGGAGTGATTGATATTCTTAAACTCATGGGTGCTAATCTAACCCTGTCAAATGAGCGTGAAATTGGCGGTGAGTTATTAGCTGATATACGTATTCAATCATCAGAATTAAAAGGTATCCATATTCCAGAATCATTAGTGCCATTAGCAATTGATGAGTTTCCAGCGATATTTATTGCAGCAAGTTGTGCACAAGGCGAAACAATATTAACGGGCGCAAGAGAGCTTAGAGTGAAGGAGTCTGACCGTATTCAAGTAATGGCAGACGGGCTAACTATCTTGGGCATTGAAAACGAAGTGTTAGAAGA
>JAPYQD010000070.1 GCA_029937335.1 Gammaproteobacteria bacterium | reverse complement strand
AAACTTTCAATCGTTCTGACTTCTCGTATACAATTTACGCCATGAGATTATTGTTGTTATTTTTATTGTTGTTTAGTAATGCTGCATTGGCAAACACCGAGCTTTATGAGCGTGGCAAAGCATACTATTATGGTGATGGCGTTGAACAAGATTATATTAAAGCTTTTAGTGCCTTTTTATATGCAACTAAAGCTGGTAATATAGAAGCGCAAACTGCTCTAGGCCTTATGCATATTGAAGGTAAGGGTATAGAGCAAAATGATAAGAAGGGTATTGATTTATTAAAGAAATCGGCCAATAAAAGAAATGCCAAAGCTCAATATTATCTAGGCAGTATGTATTACCTGGGTATTGGTGTGGAGCGTAATTTAAAAACTGCCCATCACTGGATTAATAAATCTGCCAGTCAAGGTTATGCCGATGCTCAACAAAATTTAGCTTTAATGTATGAGCAGGGTAACGGGGTAAAGAAAAATTCTATTCTTGCTTCTAAGTGGCATTTAGAATCAGCTAAATCTGGCAATGATGATGAACAGTATCGCCTAGC
Organism: Gammaproteobacteria bacterium; assembly: GCA_029937335.1. Lineage (GTDB taxonomy): Bacteria > Pseudomonadota > Gammaproteobacteria > PS1 > Pseudothioglobaceae > Thioglobus_C. The sequence goes on along the minus strand of JAPYQD010000070.1, from coordinate 3,751 downwards.
AAAGGCTTATTTGGATTCTGAAGATTATAATCAGGCCTTCATTTGGTTGTTAAAAGCTGCCAAACAAGATAATGCGCAAGCGCAATACCAGCTTGGGCATTTGTTTGCAAGAGGGCAGAGTGTGCCACGTGATCATGATCAAGCTTTTGATTGGTATCAACAAGCCATGAAAAACGGCAACGATAAGGTGGTTTACACTTTAGCCGGGCTTTATGACCAAGGCTTAGGTGTTAAGCAAGATTATCAACAATCACACCGACTCTATCAAAAATCTTTAAAGCAAGGTAATTTAGCTGCTTATCAAGACATTGCTCGGCATTATGAAAAGGGCCAAGGTGTTAAAAAAAATCTAAGTAAAGCTTATAGTTTTTCCATTGTTGCTGCTAGAAAAGGACATAGCGACTCTCAACGAAAAGTGGCAGAAATGTATGAGCAAGGCATAGGAGTAAAAAAGTCAATAAAAAAGGCTAAGTATTGGTTAAAAAAACTGACCAAAAAAGGGGATAAACAAGCCAAACAAGACCTTGAAATTTTACATAAAAGGTAAGAACCTTCCTGTCTTGCCTCTATAGTTTTGATAGGTGCTAAAGCGCTCAGTAAGGAGTTTTTCCTCCACATTTGACTTGAGTATTAAGTCAACAAATAAAATCAACATAACAAGCTGTGCTACTCCATGCGCATTAGTCAATGTGAGTGCTGAACAAAATAGCAATACACTGGTATACATTGGGTGTCGGATAAAGCGATAAATACCATGAGTAACTAATTGATGCCTATCCTTGAGTGTTGGCACAATATTAAGATTGTCGAGTCTCATGTTTATAACCGCCATTAAACCAACAATCAGTGAAAGTATGATTAGTAATATACTGAATGATTCTATAAGATTGAGTCTTGCATTAATAATCAAATAAATAATACAACCAAATTGAATAACAACGTAAATCATGGGAAGTTCCTAAGCTTGGATAGTTATAATAGGCTTATTATCTCAAATTTTTTGTAATTAAATATGCAAACTGCGTACGATATAGTCATTATTGGTGGTGGTCCAGCAGGGCTTAGCTTTGCCTGTTCGATGATCGATGCCGATGTAGAAGTCTTGGTAGTAGAAAAATCCAATATTGATGCTATTTCTAATCCTCAGGCTGATGGCAGAGAAATAGCACTCACGCATTTATCACTTAAAATATTAAAAAAACTCGGTGTTTGGGATTTGGTTAACCAGGCAGAGGTTGCACCCTTGCGAGAGGCAAAAGTTTTTGATGGTGACTCACCTTCGTTATTAAACTTTAAAAGTGATGGTTCTTCAATCGAGGCATTGGGCTATCTGGTGCCAAATTATCAAGTTCGACAGGCGTTGTATCAACGCGTTAGTCAAGCGAAAAACATCACCATTAAAACAGACTCAATGGTGGATGATGTTGAATACTGTGAGACACATTCAACAGTGTTGTTTGCTGGTGGCGATCAGATAGAGGCAAAATTAGTGATTGCAGCAGATAGTCGCTTTTCAAATATTCGTCGTAAAATGGGTATACCTGCATTAATAAAAGATTTTTCCAAAGTGATGATTGTCACCAAAATGGAGCATGAAAATACACATAACAATATTGCATTAGAATGTTTTGATTATGGGCAAACCTTAGCTCTATTACCAATGGTTGGCAACGCATCTTCTGTTGTTTTAACGGTTGCTACAGATAAATCTAAATCTATGTTGAGCATGTCTGAGGCAGATTTTAATGCCAAAATTACAAAAGATTTTAAAGGTGAATTTGGGCAAATGACCCAAAGTGGCGAACGACATTCTTACCCTTTAGTTGGTGTACATGCGAAAACCTTTATTGCTGATCGTTTTGCATTGATTGGTGATGCAGCTGTTGGTATGCACCCAGTAACTGCACACGGATTTAATCTAGGCTTAAGAGGCCAAGATATATTAGCAACCTTAATTAAAGAAGCATTAGTTCATGGCCAAGATATTGGCTCAAACTCATTGCTTAAACTGTTTGAGAAAAAGCATATTAATTTAACCCGATTGATGTTTTTTGGTACCAATGGTATTGTGGCTTTATTTACCAATGATGCACCAGTGATTAAGCAAGTGAGACGATTCGTACTTAAGTTTGCAGAACATTTTCCACCGATTAAGTATTTGATTTCAAATCATTTAACCGAAGCTAAGAAAAACAAGTTCCTCCCCTTTTAAAGCATGAGTGTTGATCTGATAAAGTTAAGACATGAATTTACCAGTAATGGTCTAACCCGTGCTGAGCTTAATAGCAATCCATTTGTGCAATTTGAGGCCTGGATAGAGCAAGCAACTCAAGCAGAGTTGACTATACCAAATGCCATGAGCCTTGCTACCGCAGACAGTGATGAAATTGGTATTAGGACTGTATTATTAAAATCATTTGATGAGCAGGGGTTTGTATTTTTTACTAATTATAATTCTAAGAAATCAAAACAAATTACAGGTAACCCAAAAGCGGCGTTATTGTTTCCTTGGTTAGACCTGGAAAGACAAGTAAAGATTTCTGGCGTGGTTGAAAAAATATCAACGTTTGATTCTATTAAATATTTTTCTTCACGTCCAAAAGATTCTCAGCTTGGTGCTTGGGCATCTAATCAATCCTCACAATTGTCATCTAGACAAGTATTGTTAACTCAGTTTGAATCTATGAAAGCTAAGTTTAACAAAGGTGAGGTACCCTTGCCGGATTTTTGGGGTGGTTATCGTGTGGTACCACACACCATTGAATTTTGGCAGGGTAGAGAAAATCGATTACACGATCGGTTTGTTTATAAAAAAGAAGCTGATAATTGGGTAATAGAGCGTTTAGCGCCGTAGATTTTTAATAACTTCTTGGGTGTTGGGTTGTTTACCGGTCCAAAATTCAAAAGCCGTTGCTGCTTGTTCGACTAGCATACCTAACCCATCGACAATCATTTTGGCATTATTGACTTTTGCCCAATCCATAAACGGTGTTTGCATGCCATACATCAAATCATAACAAATGGCACCATTAGCCACGCCATTGGCAATGGTTGGCATTTGCCCATCTAGTGAGGCGCTGGTAGCATTAATAATAATATCAACTGGTGCATCTTTAATTTTGTCTAAACCAAAACCGCAAGTTTTTCCATAACTAGAAAAATCAAGCGCCAATTGTTTGGCTTTAGATGCTGTTCGATTGGCTATCATGAGCCGTTTAGGTTGTTGCTTTAGTAGTGGTAATAAGATGCCGCGCGTAGCACCACCTGCACCAAGAATTAGTACAGTTTTGTTATTAAGATCAATGTTCAGGTTTTTGGTTAAGTCATTAACCAGACCGATGCCATCTGTATTCTCACCAATAAGATCATTGCCGTTGACTTTGATAGTGTTTACTGCACCTGCAGTTTGAGCATTAAGGCTAAGCTCAGTTGCCAGATTAAAAGCATCTATTTTAAAAGGTACAGTAATATTAAAGCCTTTAGCACCTTGATTGATGAAAGACTTTGCGCTGTGTGCAAAGTCATCTATGGGCGCTAGAATCTTATCGTATTGAATGTTTAACCCAGTTTGTTTGGCAAACTGGGTATGAATGATGGGTGATAAACTGTGCTCTATTGGATTACCAAAAACACCATAACGATCCATCATTATGCTACATTTTCAGTCTTAGGTTTTTCCTGAGACTTAGGCTTTTCTTCAGATTTTGGCTTTTGTTGAGCTTTGTTTTGTGGATTTGACTTAGCTTTTTCT
>JAPYQD010000069.1 GCA_029937335.1 Gammaproteobacteria bacterium | reverse complement strand
AATGAATTCAACTTAGAAGTGCCAACCCTGCAAAAAATTAAAGACAGTCTTTAGTTGCACTTTTAGTGCAACTTATACTAGTTGTGTTAGCCATTCATTTTGGCGTAGGTTTTTTCAATCTCTTGTTCTAATGCTAACAGTGAAAACCCTCTCACCTCTTCAATAAATTTCTGTCCCATAAAAAACACCTGAACAACGGGCAGAGAAAAAACACCGTGCTGAGCACAAACTTCTTGTAGCTGCTCACAATCAATATAAACCATTTCTAAATTTGGAAATTTGAGCGAGAATTTTTCATCAATTTGGGGTTTGATGGTTTGGCACACGCCACAATGTGCACCACCAAATAGAATCAATACTGCATCTTTTTCACGCTTTAATACATCTAATTGCTCTTGATTCTCTAATTGGTTCATAGTTGCTCTCCTAGTTGAGTAAAAAATACCTCAAAATTAGGCAGATCTAATTGTGATTCCCTTTGTTGTGTGCCCCACATTGGTTCTGGAAAGTGGCTATCCCCTTCAAAACGTGCCATCACATGCCAATGAACATGGGGCAACATATTCCCAAATGAAGCGATGTTAATCTTATCTGCATTGAAATAGCTTAGCATTAATTTCTCAGTGATATCAATAATTCTAAAAATTTCAGTTTTTTCTTCTACTGTGCATTCACTAAATTCTTTAATTTTTCGTTGAGTAAAAACCTTCACCCAAGGGATTTCGCTTGGCTCAATTTCTACAATCACTAAATCATTTTCATAAATCATACTCACCTCTTTATTGTATTGGTTCTTGAAAATCATCAGCACGTAATGTGTTGATTAATGCCAGAAATTGTTTGCCATATTTTTCATATTTAACTTCACCAACACCATTAACTTTCAAAAATTTATCTTTATTATTGGGTAAGAAGTATGCCATGGCCTGCAAGGTTTTGTTGTCAAAAATAACATAAGCAGGCATTTCAGTTTCTGTTGCAATCTCCAATCTTAATGCGCGAAGTGATTCAAATATAGCTTCATCAAAATTGTATTTAGGTGGGGCAGACCTTGACTTTTTGGATGAAGACGACCCCTTCTTACTAATATTAAAATTAACTGCACGAATATCAACAGATTCTTCAGATTTTAAAACTGATCTTGCTTGATTAGTGAGCACCAAACTTCCATATTCACCACTTACTTGGATCAACTCTAACTCTAGTAATCTATCGCCAATCATCTTCCATTGAGGCTTACTAAGCTCTTGCCCTATGCCATAAACAGTCAGATCTTCATGTTGATTGTTTAGAACTTTCTGAACTTTTGACCCTCTCAACACGTCAATAACGTAATTCTGTCCAAAGCGTTGTTCGGTACGATAAACGGTTGATAAGAATTTTTGTGCCAGCTCGGTAATGTCTTTACGCTCAGTATCGGGCTCATTACAACTGTCGCACATTGTTTTACACGGTTCGATATTTTCATCAAAATAACGACTTAGTGCTTGATGACGACAACTTTCAGAGAAGGCATACTGTTTAACAGTATTGAGCTTTCCAAACGCTAAATTACGGTAATCTTCATTTTCCACTTCATCAATAAAGCGGCTGAGCACACCTATATCAGCAGTACCATATAACAACAGCACTTCGCTAGAGACTCCATCTCGACCCGCTCTACCAATTTCTTGATAATAAGCCTCAATGGTTTTTGGTATTGAAGTATGAATAACAAAACGAATATCGCTTTTATCAATGCCCATACCAAAGGCAATAGTTGCCACCATAATATCGGTTTTTTCACCAACGAAATTGGCGAAAGCAGACTTCCTATCTGTTGGGCTTAATCCTGCATGATATGCCTGTGCTTGAAAACCTTGCTCTTGTAAAAATTTAGCCAGAGATTCGGTCTTAGCACGAGATTGCGCATAGATAATACCTTGCTCATTTTGACGTTTTTCTAAGAAACTTAATACCTGCTGATAACCATTGCCTTGTCTGACACTAGCATTAATATACAAATTATCACGAAACACTGTGCCACGAATAATATTCTCTTTTTGTTTGAAATTCAACTGCGCAACAATGTCTTTTTCAACTTGCGGTGTTGCCGTAGCAGTAAAAGCTGCAACGCTGATGTCGTGGAAGCGGGTTTTCAACAAGCCTAATTCTCGATAATCGGCTCGAAATTCGTGTCCCCACTCGCTCACACAATGCGCTTCATCAACGGCAAAGAATGCAATGTTTAACGAGTCTAGAAATGACAAAAAATAATCATTATTAAGGCGCTCTGGTGCAACAAATAAAACCTTAATTTCTTGGTTTTTTAACGCCTCTTCAGTTACTCGTATTTCCTCCATGCTTTGCATAGATGATAGCATTGTCGCACTAATTCCTTTACTTTCTAAACCTAGTATTTGATCTTGCATTAGTGCTAATAGTGGTGATACAACTACCAAAATACCATCCATTAACAACGCAGGCAACTGATAACAAAGCGACTTACCACCGCCTGTCGGAAGGATTAATAAAACATCTTCACCGGCTAAGATTTTGTCAACTGCCTGCTCTTGCAGGGGGCGAAAAGAATCAAATCCAAAAACCTCTTGCAAGACTTGTTTCTTTCTATTTGTCATCATATTTTTTTCAAAAGCATTGCATCACCATAAGAAAAAAACCGATATTTTTTATCAATTGCGTGCTGATAGATTTCCATCATTTTATCTCGACCAATAAATGCACTCACCAACATCAATAGTGATGACTTTGGTAAGTGGAAATTAGTAATCATCATATCGACTACTTTGAATTCATAACCAGGGTAAATAAAGATGTCAGTTTCTTCTTGTACAGCTTTTAACTTGCCACTCTTAGCAGCTGACTCCATAGACCTTACAGCTGTTGTGCCCACGGCAATAATGCGCCCGCCATTAGCTTTGGTTTGGTTTATTTTATCAACCGTTGTTTGGTCAATTTCAAAATATTCACTGTGCATTTTATGATTGGCAATCTCATCAACCTTAACTGGTTGGTATGTGCCTGCACCGACATGCAAAGTAACAAAACAATGATCAATGCCTTTTTCTTTTAAAGACGATAGTAATTCATCGTCAAAATGTAGGCCCGCTGTGGGTGCAGCTACTGCGCCATCACGCTTGGCAAATACGGTTTGATAGCGCTCTAAATCAGCTTGTTCATCACTACGCTCAATATAGGGTGGTAGGGGAATATGCCCAACATTATCAAGTAAATCGAGCAGTGAATCTGTGACAAAATCAAGCGTATAAAAGCCATTTTCTTTATTAATCACTTGTGCTTTTTCGCCATTCTCAAGGGTGATAAAACTGTCAATTTGTGGTGCTCTGGAGGCTTTCATCATGGCCAATACTTGTCGATCACTTAACAAGCGTTCAATCATAATTTCAACCTTTCCGCCTGATTCTTTATGACCGAACAATCGCGCTGGAATTACCCGAGTATTGTTCATAACTAATAAATCACCAGGTTTAATAAATGATGCTATTTGATGGAAAAATGAATCTATAATAGTCGATTGTGGTACTAAAAGTCGTGAATCTGTTCTATTTTCTGGTGGATTCTGGGCAATGAGTGACTTCGGTAACTCGAAGTCAAAATCAGTTAATTTCATGTTGAGTAAAATAAACCAGCACCTGGTAAGCGGCACTTACAATTGCTCTCGGGGTAATGGTCGCACCAGTGAATGAATCAAACACACCGCCATCACGTTTTACTTTCCAATTATTTTGATTAGGGTTTGATAAAGATAGCCCACTAAATTGTTTAATCCAATCTGATTTTCTGGTTTCTATCTTATCGCCTAAGCCAGGCGTTTCTTTATGTGTAATCACTCTAACACCCAACAACTGGCGTTTAATATCAAACCCAGTCAATAGACGAATGTTGCCGTTATAACCGTTGGGGTAAGTGTGCTCAACCAGATAAGCAAATGTTTTCCCCTGGTGCTTAGCAGGGTAAATACCGACTTGCTGTTGCAAGCCATGTAATTTTATCTCTTTCAGAAATTTATCTTCCAAAATGTTATTGTCATAACCTGATACCAACTCACCAAGACGTTTAATTAACAACTGGTCTTCATTGTATTTGATTTTTTCCTTGGTAGTGTCTTGTGTCAATGCAACAAAAAAAACACTGATTGCAGTAAAAATAAGCAATAAGGCACCAGCTTTCAGAATGGGGTTCGGGGTCATTTTCCAAACACCTTAGGCTGTGTGTAATAATCAATTAATGGTACGGTGATGTTCATCAGCAACACTGCAAAAGCCACACCGTCTGGGTAACCACCAAACACACGAAT
>JAPYQD010000068.1 GCA_029937335.1 Gammaproteobacteria bacterium | reverse complement strand
TATTTGGTGCAATGGCAATGGAAGCCGTAGGTCGTGCAGCAGGCGGTATTGTTGAAGAAGTACGTCGTCAGTTTAGAGAGATGCCAGGCATTATGGATTACACACAAAAGCCTGACTATTCTAAAGCCGTTGACATGCTAACTAAATCTGCAATTAAAGAAATGATCGTACCATCAATGCTTCCGATTCTATTCCCAGTAGCTGTTGGTTTACTACTAGGCGCTGAAGCATTAGGCGGCTTATTAATCGGCTCTATTGCAACCGGTATCTTTGTTGCTATCTCAATGACTACCGGTGGTGGTGCATGGGATAACGCTAAGAAGTACATCGAAGACGGCCAACTGGGTGAAGGTCATGGAAAGGGATCAGACACGCATAAAGCTGCTGTGACTGGTGACACTGTAGGTGACCCGTATAAAGATACGGCTGGCCCTGCAATCAACCCACTAATCAAGATTATCAACATTGTTGCAATCATGATTATTCCTTTACTAGGTGCGCCTTTACTAGGGTAGCTAATTAAAAGATAATTAAAAGGCGTGCAATAGCACGCCTTTTTTTTCGCCTACAGAAAGTGGTTAATCTGCTTTAGGCACCTCATGATCATTCATGAATTGTTTCTGCATGCGGATACCAATATAAGCGCCCAACATCAGTGCAAATAAATCCACAAACGAGCCTAGTGACAAAGTAGAGGTTCCAGCAACACCTTGGCCCAAAGTGCAACCCATACCTAAAATACCGCCAATACCGACCATAACACCACCAACAGCATAGCGTAATACTTCGCCAATAGAATTAAACCAAACGATTTTAAAACGTCTAGTCAAAATAGAAATTAACACTGAGCCTGCGCCCACGCCTAAAAATGCAACCAAACCAAAGGTTACGATATACCATTCTGGGTTTGAAGCGATATAAAGTAAATCACCCATTGGACGAATAAAGGTATATGACTGTGTGCCCATACCATACTGAGGATCATCACTAAACTCAGATGCCTCATTGGCTAACTCACCTAATGGGCCGCCAGAAATATAGAAGGCGCCCACAATCAACGCACCAATAACAAAGCCGCCAATCCAATTATCACGTCTAGCAACAAAGTCTTTACTCTTGAAAACCAGGCTCATGATTAATAACGACAACGCCAGTCCGATAACAAGTCGCATCGTAGAGGTTTCAACACCTATAAAGCCACCAAGAATCGTGCCTAAATCCTGCATCTCGAATCCATAATCATCTAAATTAGGCGAAGCAGGTAAGACCCAAGATAAGAAATAATCGTTGAAAAACCCTTCAACATACAGCATCAATACTGCCGCACCACCCATCCCTAGAATTGTCACAATCGCCTTTAGATTGCCACCACCCAAATTGAGAATGCTTTTCATGCCACAGCCACGACACAAAGTCATTCCTATACCAAAAAAAGCACCGCCAACTAGATAAGCGGGCCAGCGGAACTGACTCATCCTGTAAGGGGGACGCGTACCATCAGCACTGAAAATTTCCAATGCTTCAAAAATAGTGACACCAAAGATAGCAACGGCAATAGCAAAGAAATACATCGATAAACGACCCGTGTTACCACTATGGATAACATCTGCAATGCCGCCTAAGGGACAAAAGTCAGTTTTACGTGCCACTGCACCAAAAACAATAGAAACACAGAAAATAACAAAAAATAACGCTACAATTTCTTCACTCAATTCACCTATAGTAGGTAGCATCATAAATCCTCCTCAAAAAATATAATTGATAAGATTATATCAAATAAGAATAATAATACAGATTACTATTTAGCAGGTAATAAAAAAGGATGCTTTAAACATCCTTTTTTTTTAAGAAAATTAGAAAGCCTAAACTTACTTGTCAGTTTTAGGCTTTAAATTCTTGGTACTTTTAGAAAGTGAAAAATCAGCTTGACATTTCATTAAAGAATCAACACAGTCATCAAGATCATTAAACTCATCAACACCTGTATCAAAACGGTCTTTTCTTAAGAAATAAAACAAATTCCTATAAGTGAAGGCGCCTATTTTAAGAATAATAAAGGTGTAGTGTTTATGCTCCCAAACAGCCGCTGGCTGCTCTTTGCCATCCACCTCAATATCAGCTAAATGTACACCATGATCCTTCTCTCTCCAGCGATCATCAACGTGCTTTTGAATTGTATCAAGTTCTGATTGTGTAAAGTCCATAATAGTATTTAATGTATTGATTGTGCGTTTGCAAAGTTAGGCGTATCGTCAACAGGGCCACCCAGTCTCGCTTCTTCATCTGTTGGATTACGTACTGTAATCACCTTAAGGACAAAAATTACTTTTCGACCACAAAGTGGGTTGTTACCATCTACCATTATTGAATCGTCATTAACTTTTATCACTGTAAAGTTTATACGCTCGCCTTTGTCATTTTCCATTGGAATCATAGTGCCGACCCTTCTTAAATCTTCATCCAAGCTATCAAGGGGCATGGTCGTCACTAAAGATTCATCCCTAGGGCCGTATATTTGGTCCACATCAACCGGAAGTTCAACAATATCACCCTCAACCTGACCTACTAGACCAGCTGTTACCTCTGGTGATAAAATTTCACTAATACCTTGAATATAACCTAATGGAAATTCAACTGCAGATAATACTTCACTGGTTTTCTTGTCAACGACTTTATAAGTAAGTTCAACAAATTTACCGTCTTCAATAATCATATTACTCATAACCCATTAAAAAATAGTAGCACCAAAGATCTTTATTTCATCGTCTTCATAACCCAACACTAAACGACCTAACCATTCACCTGGCTTCTTCTTATGTTTTTGTTTGAATAAAACAGTGGCATGATCACCACGACGAATCGTACCAAGAAACTCAACCTCTTCATTTAAATTCTTGGTTAGTTCGCTTCTGGCAAACTGTTTACCCATCTCAATCTCATTGGCACCACGAAGCATCTCTTCAGAAAAATTTCTAGTAAATGCACCATAATTTGCATTGTTAGAAAATTTTACCAAATCATCCCACATTGGGCGTGCTATATCTAATAGCTCTTTATCAGTTTTATCAAGAATATCCATTTTATATTTCTCCATTTATAGAAGTAAAAAAACCAACATAAGCTTATGTTGGTTTTTTAAATTTTTCAATAAAGACTTATCACTAGGCCTTTATTAAGCAAGTTTTTCTTACTTCTCGTCAATTAAGTGATACAACGGTTGTTTCTCCATCTTGTATTCACCAGTAACGCGATCGCGATGAGAAGTTGTCAATACATGCCAATTGTCATCATCTAGCTTCATCTTGTCACCACGGTAGTAGTAACCAGGCCAGCGAGTTTCCTCACGGAACAATGTATGTTGAACAACACACTCAGAAGTACGGTGACGGTGCTTAAGCTCCCATGCACGTAACAACTGGTGAATGTCTTCTGCACCAATTTTCTCTAAGTCTTCTTCTAGAATCTTCAACTTATGAAGACCCATGTTTAGAAGTTTATCGTTAGTCATGTATTGCACTGTTACACCACCTGCATACTCGTCCATCAGCTTCTGTAGACGCTGTAAACCAGGGAATGGCAAGATGTAGCTTGGAGATACAGTACCACCAACGATCTCGTTGCGGCCAATTGTGTAAGTCTCTAAAGGTCTGTAGATTTCTTCTTTACGATCATCAATTTGTTTCTGTGAAACATTGATGCCTTCAGCCTTACCATCGTCAATATATTTACAAGCAGCTTTCGCAGATAAACGGCCTTCAGTAAATGAACCTGATGAGAATGCGTGTGGCGTTCCACCTACAGAGTCACCTGCACCAAACAAACCGTCAACGGTTGTCATGCGGTTATAACCCCAGTAGTACTCAGGAATGTTGCCTGAAATATCTTCAGGACCTGAACACCATGCACCACAACCGGTTGCGTGTGAACCCATTACATATGGCTCAGACGTTGTCAACTCAGGGTTGATGTACTTAGGATCAATGTCTGTTGCAGCCCATAATACTGCTTGTCCAACAGTCATACCTAGGAAGTTTTCCCACCCTACTTCTTCTAAATGTGGGTCTTGGAATGCTTCAACTGTAACCATGTGAATTGGACCACGACCTGCAGCTACTTCAGAAATGAATGCGTGGTTACGCAAACAAGTCGGAATAGGCTTGTGTGAGAAATGCTGGTTTTCTGTATCAAGATACGCTTTACCAACTCTTTCTGCTAATTCTGGGAACCACTTAGATTCGTACTCATCACCATAACCATTTTGAGTATATGTATGAAGATGTAAGAAGTATGCGCCAACTGGACCATAACCGTCTTTGAATCGTGCAAGAACGA
>JAPYQD010000067.1 GCA_029937335.1 Gammaproteobacteria bacterium | reverse complement strand
CTCGTATCAACAGGAGAATTGGCCGCTATTTTTGTCGTAATCCTTTTAGCAATGACCTTACTGGTTACTGCCTTTGTGGTGTTTATGGAGCGCGGACAGCGCCGTATTACCGTGAACTATGCCAAGCGTCAGCAAGGCCGTAAGATGGTGGGTGGTCAAAGCTCATACTTACCGCTTAAGATTAATATGGCAGGTGTGATTCCACCGATTTTCGCTTCAAGCATTATTTTATTCCCGGCAACTTTAGGTGGTTGGTTTTCACAATCAGAAGGTATGGGTTGGTTAGCTGAGTTAACCGCAAGTATTTCGCCAGGACAGCCGTTATATGTTTTATTTTATGGTTTGGCGATCGTATTCTTTACTTTCTTCTACACAGCTTTAACCTTTGATTCAAAAGACACGGCAGATAACTTACGTAAGTCAGGTGGTTTTATTCCAGGCATTCGCCCAGGAAAACACTCAGCAGATTACATCGACTCAGTGATGTCACGTTTGACAGCTTCTGGTGCGGTTTATATTACAGCCGTTTGTTTATTGCCAGAATTTTTAATTTTATATTGGAACGTGCCATTTTACTTTGGCGGCACCAGTTTATTGATCATCGTCGTTGTGGTGATGGATTTTATCGCGCAAGCACAGTCACATTTAATGTCTAATCAGTACGAGTCATTAATGAAAAAGGCTGGTTTAAACTAGAAACAAGGTAGGGAATTATGAAAGTAAGAGCATCAGTAAAAAAGATTTGTATTAATTGCAAAATTATCAAGCGTCACGGTGTGGTGCGAGTAATTTGTAAAGAGCCTCGTCATAAGCAAAGACAAGGTTAATTGAGATTGACATTGAAAGACTCGCAACGTATAATTGCCGGTTTTTCGCGTTTTAATTTTTGTGTTGTTTTTCTAGGAAAAAATAATACAAATTTAGACTAAAAAAGTAGGATATAAGGAAAATATAAATGGCTAGAATAGCGGGAATTAACATTCCAACAAACAAACATGTTGTCATTGGCTTACAGGCAATCTTTGGTATCGGCGACACACGAGCAAAAGCAATTTGTGCAGAGCTTAAAATAGACCCAGCTACCAAGGTTTCTGATATCGCTGAAGATCAGTTAGAAATGATTCGTAGTGCAGTTGCAGTATTTGAAGTTGAAGGTGACCTTCGTCGTCAAGTGGCAATGGACATTAAGCGTTTAAAAGATTTAGGTTGTTACCGTGGTATTCGCCACAGAAAAGGTTTACCACTTCGTGGTCAAAGAACTAAAACAAATGCCAGAACTCGTAAGGGTCCTCGTCGTTTAATTAAATAATCATAGGTAGATATTATGGCTCAAGCACCAGCATCAGCACCAGCAAAGAAAAAATCAAAAAAAGTCATTACTGACGGTATTGCGCATATTCATGCAACATTCAATAATACCATCGTTATGATTACCGATCGTCACGGCAACGCAGTTTGTTGGTCAACAGCAGGCGGTTCTGGTTTTAGAGGTTCAAGAAAATCAACGCCATTTGCAGCGCAAGTAGCGGCTGGAAATTGTGGTGAAAAAGCAATGGCTTTCGGCATGAAAAACTTAGATGTTCGTGTTAAAGGTCCTGGTCCTGGTAGAGATTCTGCGATTCGTGGTCTTAATGCACAAGGGTTAAAAATTCAATCAATCACAGATGTAACGCCAATCCCTCATAATGGTTGTCGTCCTTCTAAGAAACGCAGAGTATAAGGATAAATTATGGCTAGATATACTGGACCAACTTGTAAATTAGCACGTCGCGAAGGCACGGACTTATTTCTAAAAAGTGGCATTAGATCATTAGATTCTAAATGTAAATTAACACAATTACCTGGTGTACACGGTGCCAATGCCCGTCGTCAAAAAGGTACTGAGTATGGTTTACAATTACGTGAAAAGCAAAAAGTAAGACGCATCTACGGCATCTTAGAAAAGCAATTCCGTCTTTATTATAAAAAAGCATCACAAAAGAAAGGTTCAACAGGTGAAAACTTATTGTCATTACTTGAGTGCCGTTTAGACAACGTGGTTTACCGTATGGGTTTTGGCTCAACACGTGCTGAAGCTAGACAACTGGTTTCACACAAGTCAATTCTTATAAATGGCTCTATCGTTAACATTCCTTCTTACCAAGTGAGTGCAAACGATGAGATCTCGATTAGAGAAAAAGCCAAAAAACAAAGCCGTATTCAGCTAGCTGTTGAATTAGCTGAGCAATCAGGCCAAGTTGACTGGGTTGATGTAGACAACAAAGCCCTTAAAGGCGTGTTTAAAAATGTTCCTGCTCGTGATGATTTATCATCAGACATCGCAGAACATTTGATTGTTGAATTGTATTCAAAATAAGGAAGTAATTATGCAAGGTAGTGCAAGAGATTTTTTAAAGCCAAAGTTAGTTGACTCATCAGAAACAGGTACTAACGAATACAGACTTATTCTTGAGCCTTTGGAAAGAGGTTTCGGTCATACATTAGGCAACGCCCTTAGAAGAACATTATTATCTTCTATGGTAGGTTCAGCCGTCACTGAAGCAGCAATTGATGGTGTAATGCATGAGTTTTCAACCATTGATGGTGTTCAGGAAGACGTGTTAGACATTCTTTTAAATCTTAAAGAAGTGTCGGTTGCATTAAACACAGCTGAAACTGCAGAAGTAGTTATTGATAAAAAAGGCCCATGTGAAATCACCGTGGCTGATATCGAAGCAAACGGCACAGACATTACAGCGTTCAATGCAGATAAAGTCATCGCAACAGTGAATGCAGGTGGTCACATGCGACTAACACTTAAAATTGGCACCGGCATTGGTTACGATACAGCAGTGTCGCGTGATGATGAAGCATCAACCATTGGTGGCATGCAGTTAGACGCAAGTTTCTCACCGATTAAGCGTGTTAGCTTTACCGTAGAAGCAGCCCGTGTTGAGCAAAAAGTAAATCTAGACAAGCTAAACATGATCATTGAAACTAATGGTTCGGTTGATGCGGAAGTAGCAATCAAACGTGCAGCAACAATCCTACAAGACCAGTTGTCTTCATTTGTTGAATTAGAATTAGTTGAAGAAGAGGCAGCATTGCCAACTTCTGAAGACTTTGATCCACAGTTATTAGCAGCAGTAGACGAGTTAGAGCTAACAGTACGTAGTGCAAACTGTTTAAAAGCAGAGCAAATCTACTACATTGGTGACTTAATTCAAAAGTCTGAGCAAGACTTATTGAGAACACCTAATTTAGGTCGTAAGTCATTAAACGAAATTAAAGAAGTGTTAACTGAAAAAGGCCTAGCATTAGGCACAGGCATTGAAAATTGGCCGCCAGTTGACTTAATGAGTGAATAAGGAAATATAATGAGACATAGAAAGTCAGGTAGACAACTAAATCGTAACGCTTCTCATCGTAAGGCAATGTTTCAAAACATGGCAAACTCATTGTTTCTACATGAAACAATCAGAACAACCTTGCCTAAAGCTAAAGAGCTTAGACGTGTGGTTGAGCCTTTAATTACCAAAGCGAAAACAGATTCTGTTGCTAATCGTCGTAATGCATTTGCAAAATTACGTGACGATGCATCCGTAGCAAAGTTATTCACTGAGCTAGGTCCGTTCTACAAAGAGCGCCCTGGTGGTTACACCCGTATTCTTAAAGCCGGTTTCCGTACTGGTGATAAAGCACCAATGGCGATTATTCAATTGGTTGATTTTGACAGCTCTGCTAATGCAGACACCACTGATTCATAAAGGAAAATAAAACATGCCTTCAATTAAAGTAAGAGAGAACGAACCCTTTGATATTGCCCTTAGACGTTTTCGTCGTTCATGCGACAGAGCCGGTGTTATTACTGATGTTCGTAAGAAAGAATTTTACGAAAAGCAAACATGGGTTAACAAGCGTATGAAGGCAGCAGCGGTTAAGCGTACTCATAAAGAGATGGCTAAAAATCGCGTTCATCGCAAGAGAATGTATTAAGAATATTTGCTAACGCTTTATAGCGTTAGCAAATTTTTTCTTAAATTGCCGATACTTGTATCGGCATTTTTTTAATTTAACACGATTGATTTAACACTATGTCAGAACTAAAAGCACGCGTTATTAACGATATGAAATCCGCCATGAAGGCAAAAGATAAAGACGCCC
This sequence comes from Gammaproteobacteria bacterium, assembly GCA_029937335.1. Classification (GTDB taxonomy): domain Bacteria; phylum Pseudomonadota; class Gammaproteobacteria; order PS1; family Pseudothioglobaceae; genus Thioglobus_C. The sequence goes on along the minus strand of JAPYQD010000067.1, from coordinate 289 downwards.
TCAGAGCGGTTCGTATGATTTTAGGCGCCATCAAGCAAAAAGAAGTGGATGATCGTATCGAGCTTGATGACACACAAGTATTAGCCGTTATTCAAAAAATGGTGAAACAACGCAAAGATTCTATTTCACAATTCAAAGACGCAGGCCGTACTGATTTGGTTGAGGTTGAAGAAGCTGAATTGGTGATTATCAATAACTACATGCCAGCACAACTGTCAGAAGCTGAAATTGCCACCGCTGTGGACAAAGCCATTGCCGATACTGGCGCATCTTCTATGCAAGACATGGG
>JAPYQD010000066.1 GCA_029937335.1 Gammaproteobacteria bacterium | reverse complement strand
ATGGGTTTCATGGATTTTCTCGATTATAAGTTTGCATCACTTCATCTAAGTTTTCTAACATTTGAGGTGTTTTTTGTTTGCTCTTAATAGGTGTAATGACAATAGGGATCGTCTCTACGGCTTGTGCGATTTCAGGTTCACTAATCACAATCAAGGTTGATTTGGGTTTTTCTAAACTTTGTTTATGATCAAGATACCAATAAGCAGCCACACTCATCAACAATACAAACAAAACCCATAATTTAAACTTATTATTACTTTTCTTTTCTCTAGGATAGTAATCAATTCCATCTATCATGTTTGTGTGCGTTTGGTTTTATCTACCACCTTTCCTGCCAATTGGCCGCAAGCTGCATCAACATCTTCACCGCGGGTTTTACGAGTCATTGTACGGATACCGTTATTAAATAAAACATCTTGAAAAGCTTCAATTGTAGCTGTTTTTGAAGTTTTATATTGGCTTTCTGGAAAGGGGTTAAAAGGAATTAAATTCACCTTAGCTGAAACGCCTTTGAGTAATTTTGCCAATTGCTTGGCTTGACGAATACTATCATTTACCCCTTCTAACATCACATATTCAAACAAAATATGTCGCTCTTGAGTGCCTGCGGTTAAGTAATTTTGACAGGCAGCCATCAATTCATCAATGGGGTATTTTTGATTAATTGGCACCAGCTCATCGCGTAAAACATCATCAGCTGCATGTAAAGAGATTGCTAAACTTACAGGTGTAGTGTCTGCCATACGTAATAGTGCCGGCACAACCCCTGAAGTTGATATGGTTACCTTGCGCCGTGATAAGCCAAAAGCCCAATCATCCAAAAGCAAATCACAAGCATCATAAACTGCTTTTTCGTTCAACAAAGGTTCACCCATTCCCATAAACACCACATTAGAAATGCGCTTACCTTTATTACTTAAATATAGCTGGGCAACCATAACTTGACCAATAATTTCAGCAGTTGTTAAATTACGGTTAAAACCTTGCGCACCAGTTGAGCAAAAAGTACAAGCCAAAGCGCAACCAACCTGCGATGAGATACAAAGTGTGCCTCGATCTTTTTCAGGAATGTAAACCGTTTCAATGTGGTTATTTTGACCTAAATCAATAACCCATTTAATTACGCCATCGAGTGAAAAAATCTGCTTGGCAATATTCGGTAATTCTAAGGTCGCCACTTCACTCAATTTTTCCCTAAGACCCTTACTCAGATTTAACATCTGATTAAAATCTAACTGATCTTTATGATAAACCCATTGCATAAATTGCTTGGTTCGATAAGGTTTTTCACCCAATTCAGCAAAGAAATTGTTTAGAGATTCTTGAGTAAGGTTAAGTAGATTAATGGTATCTTTCATAAGCAAAATAGCACAGACGATGCTGTGCTATTCTTTAAAATTTATAAGTAATATTTAGCGTGTTCTTGGGTAAACACCATCTTTACCAAAGAAATATTCAATCTCAATTGCAGCATTTTCAACTGAATCAGAACCATGCACTGCATTTTCATCTAATGAGTCGGCAAAATCTGCACGAATAGTACCAGAATCTGCCTCTTTTGGGTTGGTAGCACCCATAATTTCACGATGCTTAGCCACAGCATTTTCACCTTCTAACACTTGAACCATGACTGGGCCAGACATCATAAACTCAACCAATTCGCCATAAAAAGGACGATCTTTGTGCACTGCATAGAAACCACTCGCTAAATCAGTATCTAAATGTAGCATTTTTGCCGCTACAATTTTAAAACCAGCCTGTTCAAAACGAGAATAAATTTGGCCAATAACATTTTTTGCAACTGCGTCTGGCTTGATGATTGATAAGGTGCGTTCCATTCAATACTCACTATTTAACATTAAATAAAACGTTTATTTTACCAAATTTTAGGTATAAAAAAAGCACCTATAAGGTGCTTTACATTAAAAACAGTAACAATCTTAGTTGTTTACTGCTTCTTTTAATGCTTTACCTGCTTTAAAGGCAGCCACTTTAGAGGCTTTAATCTGTATAGATGCACCTGTCTGTGGGTTACGACCTGTGCGCGCTGCACGATCTCTAACAACAAAAGAACCAAAGCCTGTTAACTGTACACCGTCACCACTAGCCATAGCACCAGTAATTGCGTCTGTTGTTGCGTTAAGTGCACGACCTGCGTCTGCTTTAGAAAGGTTTGCTGCTGATGCGATTGCATCAATTAATTCTGATTTGTTCATTTCTTCTCCTCGAAAGTTTATTAAAAAATACTAAATGCTAAAGGTTTACTACATAAGAAGGTAAGAGAATGAAAAACTATCTAACATTGATTGCTAACCTCCAACATCTAGCCACCCCAATTATAAGGAAATATTTGAGCAATATCAACAAATTTCAGAAAAAAATCAACCTTACTTATTGTTTTCTTTCATGGCTCTTTGTTTGTCTCTTTGCCAGTCTTTTGCTTTAATATCTTGACGCTTATCATGGTCTTTTTTTCCTTTAGCTACGCCAATTTCAAGCTTAACCCGACCTCTTGCCCAATATAATTTAAGCGGAACAACAGTCGCACCTTTTTGGTTAATCTTGTCTTTAATTCGATTAATTTCTAAGCGGTTTAACAATAATTTTCTCGTGCGAGTAGGATCGGGATTTACATGAGTCGATGCATTTGCCATTGGAGAGATGTGTGCGCCGAATAAAAACAGCTCATTATTTTTTAAAATAACATAGCCTTCTTTGATTTGTACTTTATTATCACGCAGGCTTTTAACCTCCCATCCTTCTAAAGAGAGTCCTGCTTCGAGGCTTTGTTCGATAAAATAGTCGTGTCGTGCTTTTTTATTAACGACGATCGTATTTGAACTTGATTTAGATTTTTTGGATTTTTTACCCATAATAGTTACCGACTGATATTACCCATGCATCAAATTTCTAAAAGTGCGATTGTGCCCTATTCTTGTGAACAAATGTACCAACTGGTTAATCAGGTTAATGACTATCCTGAATTTCTCAACTGGTGTTCATCTGCCTCCATTTTAAATCAAACTGATGGCGAGATTACCGCTTCGGTGAGTATTAAAAAAAACGCTTTTAATCAAACTTTTACCACCATTAACACGCTCACAATTAACCAGCGTATCGATATGCAACTCAAAGATGGGCCCTTTAATCATCTTAGTGGTGCTTGGATATTTACTGCACTAAGCGACAAGGCTTGCAAAGTCGAGCTTGAATTAGAGTTTAACTTCTCTTCTAAAATCGTTGATATGGCCATTGCTCCTATTTTTACTTCGATTGCCAACTCTCAACTTGATGCATTTGTCACTCGTGCAAAACAAATTTATGGCTAGTAATATTGTCCTCTTTAACAAACCGTTTGGTGTGTTGTGTCAATTTAGTGGTGAGGATAAAAATCTATCTCACTATATTGATATTAAAAGCATCTACCCTGCGGGACGATTAGACAAAGATTCAGAAGGCTTAGTCATTCTTACCGATGATGGAAAGCTACAACATCAAATTTCACATCCAAAATTTGATAAAGAAAAAACCTATATTGTTCAAGTTGATGGCCAAATAAGTACAGAAGCTATTGATCAGTTGTGTCATGGTGTGGCACTCAAAGATGGCCTAACTAAACCCGCTAAAGCTTTAATCATCGACGAGCCTAGCTGGGTTTGGGATAGAACCCCGCCAATACGAATAAGAAAAGATATTCCCACTTCTTGGATCGAGTTAAAAATCACCGAAGGTAAAAATCGACAAGTTCGACGCATGACGGCACATGTTGGCTTTCCAACACTCAGGCTTATTCGTACTCAAATTGGCGACTGGAAACTCAATAACATTAACCTTGGAAAGTATGAACACCTTTGAATTAGCTTTTAATGCATTAATGTGTGATAACACCCTTGATAAAATTAAATTGGTTAATCGGCTTCATGCATTAAAAGAGCAGTCGACACTTAACTATCAAAGTGAATATCTGATTTCTCCCGTTAAAAATCCAGGTAGGCCGATAAAACCAAACTTAGTCAGGTTTCAATCTATCCCCAAAAGGGATAAGTCTGATCTCGGCTTTATTAAAACCATTCATGCTATTTGTCATATTGAGTTTAATGCTATTAATTTGGCGCTAGATGCTGTGTATCGATTTCAACACATGCCTGATACATTCTACCAAGACTGGATTCAAGTCGCTTTTGAAGAATCACAACATTTTCAATTGCTGAATAACTATCTTGTTGAATTGGGTTATCAATATGGTGATTTTGATGCACATAATGGCCTGTGGAAAATGACCCATGAAACTGATTATGATGTGCTTGCTAGAATGGCGCTGGTACCTCGTGTACTAGAAGCCAGAGGCCTAGATGCGACACCCAAAATTCAAAAGCGTTTTAAACACTCTAAATTTGAAAAAATGGTGGATATTCTACAAGTGATTTTTAATGATGAAATTGGCCATGTAAAAATTGGCAATCATTGGTTTCATTATCTTTGCCAACAAAGAGGTTTGG
>JAPYQD010000065.1 GCA_029937335.1 Gammaproteobacteria bacterium | reverse complement strand
TTTTTTATCAGAAGTGCTTACGCTTCTAGCATCAATCTGAAAAATATCAAACTCTAATTTTTTACCTTGCATGGATTGCATCATCATCATTCCACTCATTCGATTAGCTGAATTTCTCCTATGCATTTTATGGCGCAATATTGGCATCTTTCCATCAGATACATCGACCAAAATCTCTGCTCGTTCGGCAGGTGCAAGTTTGATTGAATGCGCCATTACTGGCTTTTCTAACAAACCGCCATCACTGGCAATAATGCTAAACATGCGTTTATCATCAAAATTTAGATGAAAAATTCTAGCATTTGAACCATTTAAAAGTCGCAACCTAATTAAAGATTTACTGGCTTTCATCACTGGATTAATCACACCATTAACCAGAATAGTCTCACCCTTCTTACCCATGAGTTTTTCACGTACATCGGTTAAATATTTAAATGATCCATCTTGATTAAAATCTTTATCTTGAATAATCACCGGAAAATCATCCACGCCATATTCCGAGGGTAGGTTAAGCTTTTTAGATTCGTCATCATCAATAATAAACATACCAGCCAAACCGTGATACACCTGCGGTCCAGTTTTATGCATTTGATGCGAGTGATACCACAGTGTGGCAGCAGGTTGAATAATCTCGAACTCGCTTAACCAAGTGCTGTTTGGTTTAATAGGCTGATGTGGTCCGCCATCTGCTTTGGCAGGTAGCTTGGCGCCATGCCAATGCAAAGTCGACGTTTTTTGATAATTATTTTTAACCTTGATGTGCACCCGATCACCTTTATTAGCGCGTAATGTTACGCCTAAAAATTTCTGATTAATGCCTAGAGTTGGGGTGAATTTATTAGGCAAAATCGCACTCTTGCCTGAACGAATATCTAAGTCAAAATATACATCTTTACCAGAACGATTACCTAGCTCTAAAGGTGGAACTCTAAAACTATTAGGTGACAAAAAACCTTTTGCTTGTAACAATTGCCCGGGCAAAGCAGCAAAAGCTAGAATGGATTGTATAAATTGTCTTCTACTCAGCATTACTTAAACCTCGAGTCGTATTTTTGTTGTAATTCACTAGGCCATAGGCTATGAATATAATCTAACAAGCCTTGCTTTTCGGCATCGTTCAGTTGCTCCTTAAATCCTGGCATCCAACCACCAAGTTTGACGCCGCCATTATTAATAGTGGCTAGCAAACCTTTAGGTGGATGATGCCAAGCATGCGCTGTGCCATTGAGTGGTGGTGCCGGAAATTTCCCGTCTGCATTCTTTTTCTTCCAATCTTTAGCCAAACCTTTTGCGCCTTCGCCATGACAGCTAACACAGTTTTCTTCAAAAGTTTTTTTACCTGAAGCAACGCTATCAGTTGCTTGTGCGTTTGCATCATTACCATCGAGACAGCCAGTTAAAAATATTGCCATCAATACCCATAAAAAATTTCTCATAGAAACCTTTCAATTAAATCATTTAAAAAATTATAACCCTTATCACTTGGCTTTACTTGCTTGTTGTCAATAAGTAATAAACCTAAGTCTTGTGCTTGTTGTAATTGCCTCTCAATGGCCAGGGGTGATTGACCAGTGCGATCTTCAAACAAATTCAAGTCAAATCCTTGTTTTAATCGTAATGCATTTAGCATGAATTCAAATGATAAATTCTCAACCTTCTCAACAATGCTTGATTGATTATTTAAATAATCTTTGGGCGACTTTGGTTTGCGCGTTCTCAATATTTCATTAGTATTTGGGCTGGTAATTTTCCCATGGGCGCCTGCACCGATGCCAATATAGTCGCCAAACTGCCAATAATTCAAATTATGCTTTGATGGAATTTTGCCAAAAGCAGATACTTCATAACGCGCAAATCCATGTTGCTCCAATAACGCCACGCCTTGTTCACCCATGCGCCAAATATCATCATCTTTAGGTAACGCTGGCGGGAATTTTGCAAACAAGGTATTGGGCTCAATGGTGAGCTGATAAAACGAAATATGTTGTGGGTTTAGATCAATCGCTTGGTTAATGTCTGACAAACAATCATCAATGCTTTGCCCCTCCAAACCGTACATCAGGTCAATATTAAAATTATCAAATATTTGACTTGCATAGGTGCAAGCCTTGCTTGCCTCTTCGGCACTATGAATGCGTCCTAATGCGCTAAGGTGATGGTCTTGAAAAGACTGCACACCAATCGATAATCGATTAATACCGATGTCTTTAAAAGCTTTGAATTTTTCAATCTCAAAGGTACCGGGATTAGTCTCCAAGGTAATTTCAATATTTTTCTCGAATGTGAGTTTTGATTTTAAGCCAATGAACAATTCTTGTAATTCATCCGCACTCATGAGACTTGGTGTGCCACCACCGATAAATATTGAATGAATAGAGCGACCTTGAATCGTGTCTAATTCATTGTCTAAATCTTTTAGTAGTGTTGCGATATAGCCTTCTCGATTGCCAGTTTCATGTGAGTTGAAGTCACAATACGGGCATTTTTTAACACACCATGGGTAATGGATATACAGCGATAACGGCGGTAGTACTAGCAATCTTTTAGTTCTTTAAGTAATGCAGTGAGTGCCCGACCTCGATGCGAGAGAGTGTTTTTAATTTCTGACGATAATTCAGCCGATGCACAACCATGGGTAGGTACATAAAAAATTGGATCATAACCAAAACCATTCTCCCCTACCTTTTTACGTAAGATTTCACCTTCCCAGCCACGCTGAATAATAATGGGTGTTGGGTCATTCGCATGCTTCACAAAGACAATAGCACACCAAAATCGAGCAGTGCGCTCACCCTCAGGGATGGCACGCATCTGATCCAATAGCTTTTGGGTATTGACCTCATCATCGCCATGATTACCCGCATAACGCGCCGAATAAATCCCCGGCTCACCATTCAAGGCGTCAACCACAATACCAGAATCATCTGCTAAAGCAGGTAGGCCTGATTGCTCAGAGGCATTACGAGCTTTGATCAATGCGTTTTCAACAAAGGTTAGACCAGTCTCTGGCACTTCTTCAACCTGCCTGTCACTCATAGAGATAACCTCATAAAGACCATCCAACATTGTGTTAAATTCTCTGATTTTGCCTTTGTTGTTACTCGCAAGAATGATTTTTTTCATAATGATGTATAATCGATGGGATATTTAGAATTTAAGGAAAAAACATGACTCAAGACGAAATGAAATTTGCGGTCGCACAAGCGGCGCTTAAATTTGTCGTAAAAGACACTATTATAGGCGTGGGCACCGGATCAACAGCGAATTTTTTCATTGATGCATTAGCCACAATGAAAGACGATATTAAAGGCGCAGTTGCAAGTTCTGTTGCAACAGCTGAACGTTTAGAAGCTCATGGTATTAAAGTATTTGATCTAAATGAAGTAGAAGCAATATCGGTTTATGTTGATGGTGCTGACGAGTCCGACGATGGTTTAAACCTAATTAAAGGCGGTGGTGGTGCACTCACTCGTGAAAAGATTGTTGCCGCAGTGGCCGATAAGTTTGTGTGTATTGCCGATGAATCAAAATTGGTAAAAGTGATGGGTGATTTCCCATTGCCTGTTGAAGTCATTCCAATGGCGGCAAACTATGTTAAGCATCAAATCACCCGTAGAATTGGTGGCACGCCGTTTGTTCGTGAAAATTTTGTCACCGACAATGGCAACTTAATCTTGGATGTTGAAGGTTTGAAAATTACCGACCCTAAAGCCACAGAAACAGAGCTGGACAGTATTGTTGGTGTGGTGACTAATGGCTTGTTTGCTAATCGTGGTGCTAATGTATTGTTACTGGGCACACCGACTGGTGTCACCGTTATCGGCGCTTAATCAGGCAAGTCTTTATATAAATCTAGCGTTTGTTGTAAGTTATCAATCCTCACACTTAAAACGTCAAACAAATCTTGGGAGTGAGTCACCGCTTTTGCGCGCTCGTAATGCCCGATAGCCTTGTCTAATTTACCTTGAACAATGAGTGCTTTTGCACTTTGAACATGTGATTGGTCAAAAGCACCCAGCTCAACAAACAAACTTGATAACAATTGATACGACTGATAACTGCCTTTATTAACTCGCAAAAAAGGTTTTAAGGTTGCTACACCTAAGCGGGGCTGTTGATTATCCAGATAAGCTTGTGCCGCGTAATACACACTAGACTCATCGTCTTCGATCAAATCATTTTGCTGAAAATATTGTTGCGCCTGATCAGTCTCGCCCATTTTAGAAGCAATACGTCCTGCCATAATATAACTGGGTTTGCTGTGATCCAAGTCTAACAACTGATCGATATGCTGCTTAGCAGTGGCATAATCTTGCTGCTCAAAGGCTTGGTAAGCTTGCATATAATGCGTAATTATCTTGTCTTGCTCAAGTTTAATACGCCCATATTTGTGATAATACAATTTGGCCTTGGTTGTTATGTATTCAAACGAGTCTTTTCTGTAATCACCTGAAGCTCTTGCTGCGCGTTGCATACTATCGGAGATACGATTAATACTCAGTGGATGCGTGCGTAAAAATTCTT
>JAPYQD010000064.1 GCA_029937335.1 Gammaproteobacteria bacterium | reverse complement strand
GCGTATTCACTGGTTAATGCTTGGTCATGATGTTCTAATATTTGGCTAACCTTGGTATAAGTCAAACGCGCATGGGATAGCATAACCGCTGGGTAGAATTTATAATCTAATAAATTACCTTCAGAATCAATATTCATCTCACAAGTCATACACAAACGCTCAACATCTGGATTGATTGAGCATAGGCCATTTGATAATGCTTCAGGCAGCATGGGCACCACACGGCGTGGGAAATATACTGAATTACCACGATCAATGGCATCATTGTCTAAGTCTGAACCTTCTTTCACATAATGTGAAACGTCAGCAATAGCAACAACTAACTTCCAACCTTTATTGGTTGGCTCAGCAAATACAGCATCATCAAAATCACGTGAATCTTCGCCGTCAATGGTGACAAGCTTCATATCAGTAATATCAATACGGCCTTTTTTATCTTCATCAGTTACTACTGATGGTAATTTAGCTGTTTGCGCCAAGGCTTCTTCTGTGAAATCAACCGGGATACCATTACGATAAAGTGCAGAATCGGTTTCTACACCCTCATCCATATAGTTGCCTAAAATTTGAGTAATCTTACCAACCGCTAGACTTTTGAATGTTGGTGATTTTATGATCTCAACAATAACAATTTGCTCATCGGTGTTGTCTTCAGTCACTTCAGAAATATTGATCTTGTTACGAATGCGTTTATCATCTACAACAACGTAAGCATTATCCTGGTCTAGGTGTAGGCGACCAACCACGGTTTTAATACTTTCAATGACTTTAACAATTTGTGCATCGCCACGTTGATTAAGCAGGCGAGCTTTAACCTTATCACCATGAAAGACCAGCTGCATTTCTTTTGAAGAAAGACGTAAATCCTTACCTCCTTCATCTAGTTTGATAAAGCCAAAACCCTTAGGGTTGGCAATCACTGTACCTATCATTATTCCGCTTTTTCCGCTAAAAATACTAAACACGCCATCACGATTACAGCTAAGTTGCTGATCACGAACCATGGCTTTTAAGCGGTGAGTTAGTGGCTTTTTTTGTTTACCATCAACTTTTAATAAATCGTATAGATCGAATTTAGTTAAAGGCTTTTCTTTAATAAATTCAAGGATATATTCCCTTGAAGGAATCGGGTTATCGTATTTTTCTGATTCTCTTTTTTGGTGGGGGTCGCTCATAATTTACTCGTCAAATGGGTGTTTTAAGATAAGAGTTTCATCACGATCTGGGCCGGTTGACAAGATATCAACAGGTAAGTCAGAAAGTTCTTCAATCTTACGGATGTAGTTTTGTGCTTCAATTGGCAGTGAGTCAAATGAAGAGGTGCCAATGGTTGAAGTATTCCAGCCTGGCATTTCAATATAAATTGGTTTGGCGTCTGCATAACCTTGAGCATCAAATGGTGGTGTTGTAACTTCTACACCATTTAATTCATAAGCAATACAAATTTTGATACTGTCTAAAGAATCTAACACGTCAAGCTTGGTTAAACAGATACCGGTAACTGCGTTAAGGTTGAATGAACGATTAAGGGTGACCATATCTAACCAACCACAACGACGCTGACGTCCTGTGGTTGCGCCAAATTCACACCCTACTGTGCCTAGTGTTTTGCCAATTTCATCACCTTCATCAGTCGACACATCATAAATTAACTCTGTTGGGAATGGGCCACCACCAACACGTGTGGTATAAGCTTTAACAATACCAACCACATAGTCAATATCGGTTACACCCACGCCAGAGCCAGTAACTGCGCCACCCGAAGTTGTATTTGATGAAGTAACAAATGGGTAAGTGCCTTGGTCGATATCCAATAGTGCACCTTGTGCACCTTCAAATAAGACATTTTCATTATTTTTAATGTGCTGATGAATTTGCTCTGTTACATCGGTAATCATCGGTCTAACAGTCTTAGCTTGCTCTAATGCTTCTGTTAGTGTTGCTTCATAATCTACCGCATCAACACCGTAATAATTAGTCAACGCAAAGTTATGATATTCCATCACATCTTTAAGTTTTTCAGCAAATGCTACTTCATCCATAAGGTCGCCTACGCGCAAACCGCGACGAGCAACTTTGTCTTCATAGGCAGGGCCAATACCGTTGCCGGTTGTGCCGATCGCTGCTTTACCGCGTTTAACTTCACGGGCATTATCAAGCGCAACATGATACGGCATAATCAATGGACAACCCGGTGAGATTTTTAAACGTGATTTAGCATCAACACCTGCCGCATCCAGCTCACCTAATTCTTTAATCATGGCTGACATTGACAACACCACACCGTGGCCAATTAAACATTCTACATTGTCGCGCAAAATACCGGAAGGAATAAGATGGAGTACGGTTTTTTGACCATCAATTACTAACGTATGACCAGCATTATGTCCGCCTTGAAAACGAACCACACTGGATACTTTATCGGTAATTAAATCAACAACCTTACCTTTACCTTCATCGCCCCATTGGGTGCCAATGATTACTACATTTTTTGACATATTAATTCCTACTGATTAATGTTATTGTTCTTGAGATAAAAACTTTAAATCAAACGAAAAACCGGTTGCCGCTCTGGCCTTGCCAAAAGAGGCGCTAAGCCCATTGTAACGGCCGCCTTGTGCTAATGCTTTTGAGTAATTCTCATTGTAAGCAGAGAACACAACGCCGGTGTGATACTCGTAAGCTTTTAACTCTGCAAGATCGATCATCACTTCAATATCGATTGTGTTTAATTGAGTGCTGATTTTAATTAAATCCTCAATGGCTAATTTGGCTTCAGGCAGATCACTAAAAGCATCTAAGGCCTTATCTAAGATACTCGCATCACCTTCAAACTTCATTAACGCACTAAACTTATCTGCATTGTTTAACGTGGTGCTACCTATAAATTCAGCTAAATCTGGTGTTGAACGTCTAGCAAAGATTTGTCTTAATTTTGTCACTTGTTCGCCTGATAAATCCTCTTGTGCAATCAAAGCATTGAAGATTGCTACATTGCCTAAACTTAGTACAATTGGACTAATTGACAATAGCTTTAAGCTCTCAAGCATAAGCTCAATTACCTCAACATCAGCTTCAATATCATCAGAACCATACAACTCAGCACCGGCTTGAATCGGTGAACGAGATGCATAAAAATCATCAGCTTTGGTTTGCAAAATAGCGTTTACATAACAATATTTTTCAACATCGTTACTGCCACGCTTTGCATCAATACGGGCAATTTGCGGAGTGATATCAGCGTGTACGCCAAGCATCTTACCGCTGACTGAATCTAAAAACTTAAAGGTTTTTTCATCAACTGAATCCGAGGTTAATAATAAGGACTCAACATATTCGACCATTGGTGGAATCACCAAGCCAAAACCTTTATCAGCGTATAAATCTAAAAGCTGGCGACGTATAGATTCAAACGCTAGCGCTCGATCGCCAGTGAGCTCATCTATACCTTCAGGTAATTGCCAAGTACTCATATTAACTCAATACTTGAATTACTTAACTTCTGGGTTAAAGTGACGGAAAAACTCTGTATTTGGATTTAACACCATGATGTCGTTGTTTTGACCAAATGACTTTTTATAAGACTCTAACGAACGATAGAATGAATAAAAGTCTGCATTTTGGTTGTACGCTTGCGCATAATTATTAGCAGATACTGCATCGCCCTCACCTCGAATTATCTCAGAATCACGATAAGCATTCGCTAGAATAATCGTACGTTCTTTGTCCGCCGCCGCTCGGATGATTTCAGCCTCTTCTGCACCCTTGGATCTAAACTCTTTAGCCACACGCTGACGCTCTGCTTGCATACGACGATAAACCGAATTAGACACCTCTTGAGACAAATCAATACGTTTAATACGTACATCAATAATTTTAATACCAAATTCACCAATGTCTTTATTGGCCATTTGCAAAATATTGGACATAATTTCACTGCGCTCGCCCGAAACCACATCGGCAATCGTACGCTTAGAGAATTCACTCTTAAGGCCAGTTTTAATAATCTGTGCCAAACGATTGTTGGTTCTAGCTATATTACCACCCGTTGATTTATAAAACTGTTCCGCATCAACAATACGCCATTTAACGTATGAATCTACGATCACATTTTTCTTTTCACCGGTCAAAAAACGCTCTGCTGGTGCATCTAAGGTTTGAATACGGTTATCAAACTTGACCACGTTATTAACAAACGGTGTTTTAAATTTAAGACCTGGTGTATTTTCAACCGTTACAATTTCACCTAGGCGCAACTTAATGGCTGTTTGAGTTTCATTAACTGTATACAGCGCTGAACTTAAGATTAAGAACAAAACCGCACCAATAATTACTAATATCTTTTGCATTATCTAACCTCCCTATTACGGAAAACATTTCTAACATTTCCCCTTGAATTAGATTGCCCAGATTGCGCTTCTTGAATGACAACTTCAGTCCGTGTTTTCTTAGCATCAATTAACTTATCAATCGGTAAATACATCATGCTGTTGGCTTTTGAATCAACCACTACCTTGCTAGTATTAGCAAACACATTCTCCATAGTTTCACGATATAGACGTTCTCTTGTGACTTCAGG
>JAPYQD010000240.1 GCA_029937335.1 Gammaproteobacteria bacterium | reverse complement strand
TTTGTTTAGGTTTTAGTTGGCTCAGAGTGGCTTGGTTAATAATATCACCTGCGTGAATAGCAATATCACATTGGTTGGCGATTTTAATAACCTCGGGGTGAATGAATCCATGAGAATCAGACAATATGCAAATTTTTGGCACAGCGAATTTAAAATAAAGTAAAGCATGTAATTATACTTAAAACTTTATTTTTCTTGCTAAAACAGGCGTTTATAGTACCAACATAAATAGTCGGTATTTTTTTAAAAAAACAGTGCAATATTGCCGACTTTAATGGGCATAATATGTGCGTTCGTACAATGAACAAACTTAAAGAAAAAAGGTAAGCTGATGACACAATGAGCTTGTCTAAACAAGATAACAAAATAGGAGATTAACATGGCAGCATTATTTTCAGATGAGTGGATGAATCAATTAAAAGATGCATGGAATGCATCAGACGAAGTGCGTGGAAAATTAGCAGAAATTAACTTTTCATCAATTATTGCTTGTGGTTATAAAGGCGATGGCACACCAACGGGTATTTTTGTAGTTGAAAATGGCGAATGCGTTAGTGCAGGCGATTACAACGGTGAATCTGCAGATTGGGACATGCGTGCAGACAAGAAAAACTGGATGAAATGGTTAGACAAGCCTTTAGGTATGGCTTCAATGGGCATGGCAGTTACTATGGGTAAATTAAAGTTTGTGAAAGGTGACTTTGGCGCTATGATCAAAGACCCTAGAATGGCAACACCATTTGTTAAAAGTTTTGCTTTAATGGGTGCAATTGGCGGCGAATAATCGTTACTAATTAAACTTGATAAACCCGTCTTTATGGCGGGTTTTTTTATGCGTGTGGTTTTACTGGCAAGGTGTGTTCGAAAGTTTCGATATTGATAAACCCTTCTACTAATTTAGTTTCAATTTTAGAGCTGGGTTTGCTAATAGCCACAACAGTGCCAATGCCAAATTTTTTAGCGGAATTTAAAACTGTTTTTGAATCATCAAAGAAAACACT
>JAPYQD010000239.1 GCA_029937335.1 Gammaproteobacteria bacterium | reverse complement strand
CAAATTGAATTTAGTGAAACCAATTATCAACAAAAAGCCATTATTTGTAATATTCGCTCAGACAAAGGTTTTGAAGACACCACTTGGCAACGTTTTTTATCCGACAGTATTATTGCACTATTGCCACTCAGTGATAATGAAGCTTCAGTCGTTTGGTCTGCTGAAAACCAACTTGCTGATGAGTTGTTGTCATTGTCTTCTCAAGAATTTTCTGATCGACTCTCGGCTGGTATAGAGTATCGATTTGGCCAGTTTGAAGTGCTGAATAAGGTTCAGGCGTTCCCACTGATTGAACGTAGCGCTAAAGATTATGTTAAAGAAAATATTGCCTTGATTGGTGATGCGGCGCACAATATTCACCCCCTTGCAGGGCAAGGAGTTAATTTAGGTTTTTCAGATGTTAGTGAATTATCAGATCAATTACAATCTTCATCGAAACCATTAGGTGATTATAGCGTGTTACGTATTTATGCTAGAGCACGCCGACTCGATAATGAACTGATGGCAAAAACCATGACAGGACTAAATTGGATTTATAAAGAAAATAACGAGCCACTACGGTGGTTGCGTGGTTTTGGTATGAATTTCATCAATGAAAATTCGACATTAAAGTCATTTTTTCAAAAACACGCTACCGGTAAATTGTAGTTAAACCTGACAAGCGAGGCTTGTCAGGTTGAAAAAAAAATTATTGATAAATTTTGCTGGGCGTTATTATTGCATCGAGTGGCACATCCCAAGGCTCGGCGTTTAACTTAGCCACTTCTTGGCAATCAAAAGCTAGGCCGTAAAGTTTGGGATTCTTATAATTTTGTTGTCGTTTTTTGAAGCTTAAGGTGCGATCGTAAAACCCACCGCCCATGCCAATGCGATTTTTGAATTGATCAAAACCTACCAGTGGCATAAAGAGTATATTTAGCTGGTTAGCGTTTAAAATTTGGGCAGAAATTGGCTCATCAATGCCAAATCGATTTTTTCTGAAATTTTTACCAACTTTTGCAAATTTAA
>JAPYQD010000063.1 GCA_029937335.1 Gammaproteobacteria bacterium | reverse complement strand
GTACCTTGAATAATCGTTTTTCACCACCAGCATGTTTACTATCGACCCAGTATTTTCCATTCACAACAAACGTTGGAACGCCACTGGTTTTGTATTTAACCGTATTAAGTTTTGACTTATTAACTTTAATTCGTACCGAAAATGACTTAAACGCATTGCTAGCCTTGGCTTTATCTACGCCATTATTAACCAGCCAATTAATAAAGTCTTCATTATCAATAAATGGGGTTTTGTATAGGTGGATGGCATCGAACAATGCACCATGAAGCCTGTCCACTTCGCCTAATTGTTCAAGTACATAATAATAAATAGCGCCATTGACCCAGCGATCAGAAAATACAGCTGGCTGTCGAATGAATACCGCCGATTCAGGGAGATTTTTTAACCAATTTTCGACCAAAGGCTCAACGTTAAAGCAGTGTGGACAGTAATACCAAAATAATTCTCGCACCTCAACCTTATCACCCGTTACCGTTTTAACTGGCTTGTCTAATACGACATAATCCTGATTAGCGGTAAAGTTAGCTAGTGCAACACTGGTATAAAAAGAGACAAAACAAACAACAACAACAACAACAAAAGAAAGTATTTTTTTCATAATTTTCTCACCATTATTGAAGAACTTGATTGATATTATACTGCGTTAAGCCGTATTCATTGCTAGATTGAAAACTTTCCCATAACGCTTGGTAAGTTTGTTGCTTAGCTGGATGAATCAGCTCGGCACTCAACTCGGCCAATGGCGCTAAAACAAAGGCATACTTGAGAATATCATCTCTGGGTAAATTAGCTTTTTGATCAATCAAATCATCATATAACACCAAGTCCAAATCAATTTTTCTAGAAGAAAACTTCGGCTGAGTACGATCCCTGCCTTGGGTTTGTTCAATATCACGCAATGCTTTAGCTGTTTCCTTAACGGATAAATCAGTGCTAGCGTTTACGCCCACATTATAAAAGTCATCACCTTCAAACCCTTCTGCAGGGCTTTGGTAAATCGATGAAAGTTTAATATTTGAAAAGATAGGCCTTAACGCCTCAATTGCAGCAGAAATGTTCTGTCGGCGGTTTTGATTAGAGCCAATGTTAATGTGAATATTAGCCATTATTTGATCTTTCAATAATAACGCCCACACCTTGTGCACCGGTGACTGCCTCGCCCTTATTAAGGGTTAACTTAACTTTTTTAACGCCAAATTCATTAAGAATAATGTCAGTAATCCTCTCAGCCAGTGTTTCTACCAGCTGGAATTCACTGGTTTGAACAAACTCGATTAATCGCTTTGAAACTGCTTTGTAGTCTAGTGTTTGGTCGATATGGTCAGTTTCACTCGCGGCTTTAATATCGGCAGACATTTCCAAATCCAACACAATGTCTTGGCGGATTTCTCGCTCCCAATCATAAATACCAATCACGGTATCAATCTTTAAACCTTGTATAAATACGATATCCATGCTTAAATTAAAAGTTGAAAATTCAAAGTTGAAATTATATGTTACCAACACTCATTATTTGCGCTTATCTCATTGGATCTATTTCAGCAGCCATCATCGTTTGTAAAATTTTAAACTTGCCCGACCCCAGAACACAAGGATCTAACAATCCAGGCGCTACCAATGTGTTGCGGATTGGCGGCAAGAAAGCGGCGGCTGTTGTACTTCTCGCTGATGGTTTTAAAGGCGCTATCCCTGTACTTATCGCACAATTTTTAGGTTTGGAATTATTTGAACTGACGCTTGTTGCCCTGGCGGCATTCTTAGGTCATGTTTATCCAATCTTTTTTGGCTTTAAAGGCGGCAAAGGTGTTGCGACATTTATAGGCGCTTTATTAGCACTAAACTATTTAGTCGGTTTGAGCTTTGCTTTGACTTGGTTGTTTGTTGCTAAGGTGTTAAAAATATCCTCACTTTCGGCATTGGTTGCTACCTTATTAACACCGCTCTACTTTTATTTACTCACTAGCGATCTAAATGCAACTTATGTGATTGGGGTGATTTGTATCTGGATTTTCTTCACCCATAGAAGTAATATTAAGAGAATATTGTCAGGTGAAGAAGGATCCATTAAGTCTTAATATTAACGCCTTTCTTGAGTAAGTAAAAAGATACTATTGCTAATATGGCAATCATAATTAATAGCACACTTACCGACGTCCAAAAGTCAGATGTACTTACCCCTAAAAATCCCAATCTAAAACTGTCTACCATATAGTAAATCGGGTTAAATTTAGAAACATCTTGCCAAAACTGCGGCAAGATATCAATACTATAAAACATGCCGCCAAGATAAGTCATTGGCATCAAAATAAAGGTGGGAACAATAGTGACGTCGTCAAATGATTTTGCATATATTGCGTTAATAAACCCTGCCAAAGAAAATAAAATAGCGGTCAATAAAAAAGTAACGAATGTTATCCCTATATCGTTAATTTCAAACTCTACAAAAAAAGATGTCGTAATCAGTACA
This sequence comes from Gammaproteobacteria bacterium, assembly GCA_029937335.1. Lineage (GTDB taxonomy): Bacteria > Pseudomonadota > Gammaproteobacteria > PS1 > Pseudothioglobaceae > Thioglobus_C. Next base: position 2,223 of record JAPYQD010000063.1, on the reverse strand, counting down.
CAGCAACCGACAACAAATCCACGCACTACACCGCCTGAAGTATAGCCAAGAAGAATTATCCAATACGGCACTGGAGATACCAACAACTCCTCAATGCTGTGATTAAATTTTGATAAGAAGAATGACATCACCGTATTACTATAAGAGTTAGTTATAACCGTCATTAAGATGATGCCTGGAATAATATAATGCAGGTAATCAATGCCCTGCATCTGCCCAATACGCTCCCCCATTAACCCGCCAAAGATCAATAGATACAATGTTGTTGTAATAATCGGTGGGAAGATGGTCTGCACCCAAATACGAGAAAATCTCAAAACATCTCTAATAACAATAGTTTTGTAAGCAATCCACATATCAGTCGTCCTTTGCAGTTAAACACAAGAATAACGTCTCTAGACGATTCTGAGTGCTACGAACATGATCAACACTCACGCCTTGGTTAGATAGATTTTGTAATACATCGGTTATATTGGTATCGGATTCAAGCACCACTTGTAAAGAATGATCATCCAATCGCTCACAAGTAAATTTCTCCTGTGTAATATTTTTTGGCAACACGCTTGAACTTTCCAAAATCAACACTTGGTGTGAAACCTTGGCCAGCAGTTTTTTCATGCTAGTTTGTTCAACCACCTCGCCTTCATTCAAAATAGCAATGTTACGACACAAGGATTCCGCCTCTTCCAAATAATGCGTGGTGAGAATAATGGTCATACCCTCACTATTGAGCTCTTTAAGATACGCCCACATAGAGCGACGAATCTCAACATCAACACCTGCGGTAGGTTCATCTAAAATCAGAATCTTGGGTTGGTGAATGAGCGCCCTAGCTAACATCAAACGACGCTTCATACCGCCGGATAAAGACTTAGCTTGATCCAAACGTTTATCCCAAAGCTCCATTTTCTTCAATAAGATATCGGATTGAGCCTTAGCCACTGATTTATTAATGCCATGAAAACCTGCTTGATTAATCAAAATCTCTTCAACCGGTTCGAAAGGATTAAAATTGAACTCTTGAGGCATTAAACCAATTAGTCTTTTAACCTCATTTTCATGCGTATCTTGATCTAGCCCCAATATCTTAACATTACCATGGGTTTTGTGAAGTAAGCCACAAATAATACCAATGGCTGTGGTTTTGCCTGCACCATTACTACCTAAAAGCGCAAAAAAATCGCCTTGTTCAACTTGTAAATCAATACCCTTGAGTGCGTGCAGTTGGTTTGCGTAAGTTTTTTGTAGGTCTTTGATTGACAATGCCACTTGCATAGAATTTTAGTACCTTAAATGATCAAATGAAATTTCAGCTTTTTATCATACAGTCTAGCCATGCAAAACATTTTAACATTTATCCCCTTTTATCAACTATTTTTGCGATAATTATCATCTTTAGAATTGCATTTAAATACTAACCATGTCAAGCATTAAAAACATTGAGCTCCCCGATATTGGCGATTTTGACGAAGTTGAAGTTATTGAGATTTTAGTATCTGTTGGCGACACAATCGCAGCAGATGACAGCATAATAACTCTAGAAAGTGACAAAGCTTCAATGGAAATCCCCTCACCATCTGCAGGTACAGTCACTCAAATCAACATCAATATTGGTGACAAAATCAAGCAAGGTGATTCACTAATCAGCCTAGAAAGTACACAAGAATCTGAAGAAAGTACAACTGAAGCAGAAGAATCTAGTGAACCGGCAGCAGAAACAAGCACAAAAATAGTGCCGGTGGTGGTGCCCGATATTGGTGATTTTGACGAAGTTGAAGTGATTGAAATTTTAGTATCTGTTGGCGATGAACTAAACGAGGAAGATTCTATTATTACTCTTGAGAGCGACAAGGCTTCAATGGAGATTCCAACACCAATTGCAGGTACTGTTAATAGCATTAATATTAGTTTGGGTGACAAACTAAACTTAGGTGATTTAATACTTGAAATGCAAAGCAGTGGTGCGACTCAAACTGAGGCGGTTGTAAAAGAAGCGCCTAGCGCACCAGCTCCTACCAAGCCAGCTGAAGCAGTAGCACCTGCACCAAAAGCAAATATCAGTGAAACTGTTTCTAATGTGCCGGCGGGTGACTCCCACGCTTCACCTTCGATTCGAAAATTGGCTAGAGAGCTAGGCGTTGACTTATCCAAGGTCTCTGGTACTGGGCAAAAAGGCCGTGTTTTAGACACAGACCTTAAAGGCTACGTTAAACAGATCGTTAC
>JAPYQD010000238.1 GCA_029937335.1 Gammaproteobacteria bacterium | reverse complement strand
TCTAGCAGCGAAACCTCTATGATGGCGATCAATCGTTATCGTCTAAAAGCGCTGAGTAATCAAAACAATACGCAAGCCAAACGCACCGAAAGATTGCTGGGTGATCTTGATCATCTGATTGGCACTATTTTATTAGGCAACAATTTTGTTAATATCTTTGCCTCATCCATTGCCACCATATTAGCTATCAAACTTTGGGGTGAAGGCTCAATCGTGTATGCATCGGTAATATTAACTTTTGTGATTTTAATTTTTGCAGAAACCACACCTAAAACCTTTGCCGCTAAAAATCCAGAAAAAGTAGCCCTACCCGCTTCAATCATCATTAGTGGTTTAATTACACTTTTCAAGCCTTTCGTTTGGCTAATTGCAAAAATCTCGAGTTTGATTCTAAAATTACTCGGCGTTAAAAATGAAACCCAAACTAACAGTATGAGTTCAGAAGAACTTAAAATGGTGGTCAACGATGCCAAGCCAGTTATTGCTTCTAATTATCAAAAAATGTTACTTAATATTATTGACTTGGAAAAAGTCAAAGTAGAGGATATTATGATTCCTCGCCACGAACTCATTAGTGTTGATATTAATAATCATGATGATATTTTGTCTCAATTAGAGCGCATCCAGCACACACGATTATTAACCTTTGATGGCTCGCCTGACAATATTACTGGCGTACTACATATGCGTGATGTGGTAAATCTTTATGCTAAAGGTAAATTCAGTATGGACAATGTTTTGACATTAGTTCGTAAGCCTTATTTTGTACCAGAAGGTACTTCTTTGGCACATCAATTAGCACACTTTCAAGTACAAAAAAGGCGTCTTGGTCTAGTGGTTGATGAGTATGGAGAAGTGAGAGGTTTGGTGGTTTTAGAAGATATTTTAGAAGAGATTGTTGGTCAATTTACTTCCAATCAAAATGAAACCATTGACGAGGTAATTCAACAAAAAGATGGAAGTTATTTAATCGACCCCAGAATTAGTATTCGCGAGCTTAACACTTTGTTAAAAATCAAC
>JAPYQD010000062.1 GCA_029937335.1 Gammaproteobacteria bacterium | reverse complement strand
AAGGCTGAGGCTAACTCACGGTGAGATTGGCTCTCAGTCGTACGTGCGCCGATTGCGCCCCAAGAAATTAAATCTGAAATATATTGAGGGGTGATTAAATCCAGGTATTCCACTGCAACTGGCATATTCATGGCTGCTAAATCAGTCAATAAATGACGGGCAATGTTAAGACCTTTATCAATGTTAAAGCTTTCGTCCAAATCTGGATCATTAATCAAGCCTTTCCAGCCAATGGTTGTACGTGGTTTTTCAAAATACACACGCATAACAATGAGTAAATCATCTTTTAATGATTCTCTTAATGCAACTAATTTTTCAGCGTATTCACGTGCAGATTTAGAATCGTGGATTGAGCAAGGCCCTACGATGACCATTAGTCGATGATCTCGTCCTTCTAAAATATCCTTAATGGCTTGTCTAGCTTGGAAAATATTAACAGAGCCTTTTTCGCCTAATGGATACTTTTCCATTAGTTCGTTAGGTGCGATCATTGGCGCACTCGAGGTAATTCTTAAATTATCAGTATTATGTTGCACAGTTTATTTCTGGTTTTCAATTAGGGCGTAAGCTGAATGGTTGTGAATAGACTCAAAGTTTTCAGACTCTAAACGGTAGTAACTAATTTTCTCATCACTGTTGAGTTCAACCGCGATGTCTCGTACTAAATCCTCAACAAAAGCAGGGTTATCATACGCTCTTTCGGTCACAACCTTTTCGTCTTCACGTTTTAAAATAGCGTACAGCTCGCATGAAGCCTTACGCTCAGCAAGATCGATTAGATCTTCAATATAAAGTGTTTGACCTTTAGTGGCTTTAGCTTTGATGGTAATGTGCGAACGTTGATTATGTGCACCATATTTAGAAATACTCTTAGAACAAGGGCATAAACTGGTTACCGGCACGACAACTTTCATCATCACTTCTGATTCGCCTTTATCTAACACACCGTACAAGGTCACCTGATAATCCATCATCGATTCCACACCTGAGGAAGGGGCGGCTTTCTTTCTAAAGAATGGAAAATCTAGGGTGATGTGTGCTGTGTCAGATTCTAGCCTTTCACGGACCTTGTTAATAATTCTATCAAAATTACCGCTGTTAAACTCACACGGACCATCATTTAAGATCTCAATAAAGCGTGACATGTGTGTGCCTTTAACATGTTCTGGCAAGGTTACCGTCATAGTGAAATTACCAACCGTTGGCATACGGTTTCCATTTCGATCAACGTATGTAATTGGGTGGGAGATATCTTTGATACCTACTTTGTCAATCACGATTTGACGTGTGTCTTTGTTGTTTTGTGTGTCAGGTAAATCGCATGATTTCATCATTGTTTCTCCGAATAAGCAACGGATGCTCTAGGGGTTTCCCAAATAATAACCTCGCATACGCGAACATCTGGATTGTTAATAAGCTTCGCCACTTCGTCATAAAAATACTTGGCGATATTTTCAGCCGTTGGATTAAGTTCATCAAATGGGGGGATCTCATTTAAATATTGATGATCTAGTCGCTTAACGACGGCTTTAGTTTGTTTTTTAATTTCACGAAAATCTATTGCAATACCTAAAGCATTAAGCACTTCGGATTCAACTGATACCTCAACTTGCCAATTATGACCGTGTAGACGTGAGCAGTCACCTGGATAATTTCTCAGTGAATGCGCGGAGGCAAAATCAGTGACAATTTTTAGGACGAACATAATTCGGAAAAATCGTTAAAAAACCAATCATTATACCGATTTATCTCGATTAATTACACCCTCAATTATTAGGTGGTTGGGTGAATCTTAATCAACTGCTTCAATAGAAGCAACATTTTGATAACCTTTAGGCAATACATTACCACGACGAGCGCGGTTACTCACATAATTGGTCAGATCTTGGAATTTAATCGTGAGATGGCGTTTACCTGCATAAACCTTAAGGTTTTGCGTGTCTAACAAAACACAAATACCAACAACAAATTCTTGTCTTTCCTTGATATCTTTGCTTGGAATTTGGATCAATTTATTACCCTTACCTTTGGACAAAATTGGCAATTCAGCAATTGGGAAAACCAACAAACGTCCGCGATTAGTCACCACAGCGACAAATTGGGTCTCGAGATCATCCACACTCACGATCGGCATAACCTTTGAATCCATCGGTAAAGACAGTGCATGTTTGCCAGCCTTCTTTTTAGAAACTAGATCACCAATGGTAGAAATAAAACCATAGCCTGCATCAGAAGATAATAGGATTTTTTGATCTGCCTCACCCATAATCACATCTATAAATTCAGCCTCAGCTGGCGGGCTTAATCTACCTGTTAATGGCTCGCCCTGTCCTCTAGCGCTTGGTAGAGAATTAGCAGCTAAAGCGTAAGATCGACCCGTAGAATCAATAAAGATAGCGCTCTTATTGCTGCGACCCTTAACACTCACCATATAACCGTCACCTGATTTGTAATTCAGTGTGGTTGGGTCAATGTCATGACCTTTGGCACTACGCACCCAGCCTTTATCACTTAGTACAATGGTGACATTTTCAGCTGGGGTTAAATCATCTTCACTAAAGGCTTGAGCAGAATTAACATTCGATACAATCTCACAGCGACGATCATCACCAAAATCTTTAACAATGGCTTTAAGCTCTTTTTTAATATAGGTTTTTAAGCGTGTATCACTTGACAATAACAGTTCTAATTTTTCTTTTTCAGCGGCTAATTCTTTTTGCTCACCCTGAATTTTCACTTCTTCTAATTTGGCTAAATGACGAAGTTTTAATTCTAAAATTGCTTCTGCTTGTATTTCACTTAGCTTAAAGTGCGACATTAGCACTGGCTTAGGCTTGTCTTCAGAGCGAATAATGGCGATTACTTCATCGATATTTAAAAAGGCAATTAACAAACCTTCTAAGATATGCAAACGTGCCAAAATTTTATCAAGGCGGTGCGTTAGACGATTGGTAACCACTTGTGTGCGATACGTTAGCCATTCCTTTAGCATTGGTATCAATGGCTTGACCTGTGGCTTGCCATCAAGACCAATCACATTCATATTGACACGATAATTTTTTTCTAAATCTGTCGTCGCGAATAAGTGCAACATCAGCGCATCTGCATCAACACGATTAGAACGTGGCACAATCACAATTCTGGTTGGATTTTCATGATCTGACTCATCACGAATATCATCCACCAATGGAAGTTTTTTGGCGCGCATCTGTGCAGCAATTTGGGTGATTACCTTAGAACCTGATGTTTGAAAAGGCAGTGCTTCAATAATAATATCACTCTCTTCTTTTTTATAAGTAGCACGCATCTTCACCGAGCCATGGCCGGTTTCATAAATCTGTTTTAGATCTGTTGCTGACGAAACAATATGAGCAGAGGTTGGATAATCTGGTGCTGGGATGAGTTGCATAATTTCATCCAAATCAGTTGAAGGCTTATCTAATAATTGAATACAAGCAGAAACCACTTCAGTTAGATTGTGCGGTGGCACATCGGTTGCCATACCTACAGCAATGCCCGAGGTACCGTTGAGTAATAAGTTAGGCACTTGTGCTGGTAGATTGACAGGCTCCTGCAACGAGCCATCAAAATTATCTGTCCAATTAACCGTGCCTTGGTTAATTTCACTTAGTAATAAATCAGCATAACGAGACAATTTAGACTCGGTATAACGCATGGCTGCAAAGGACTTAGGATCATCTGGCGCACCCCAGTTACCTTGCCCATCAATAAAAGGATAGCGATAAGAAAAAGGCTGTGCCATGAGCACCATCGCCTCGTAACAAGCACTGTCACCATGTGGATGGAATTTGCCTAAAACATCACCTACCGTACGAGCTGATTTTTTGAACTTGGCGGTAGATTTTAAACCTAATTCGCTCATCGCATAGATGATGCGTCTTTGTACAGGCTTTAGACCATCACCGACAAAAGGTAACGCACGGTCAAGAATGACGTACATTGAATAATCAAGATAAGCGCGTTCACTAAATTCTGCTACGCTTTGCTGCTCAAGGCCAATTTGGCTCATTCTCCCCCTGGAAATAACTCGCTTTTATGTAAAAGTTTTGAGTTATTTTAATGCAACTTTTTGTCTAGGATAGACGAATTATGCAAAGTCTTCTACTGAAATACAAGAGCAAAACAAGTTACGATCACCATAGACGTTATCAATACGTTTAACCGGTGGGAAATATTTGCTTTGTTTTAACGACTCTACCGGGTATAACGCCTCTTCTCTTGAGTATGGATAACCCCACTCTCCAGCCATTTCAAGTGCTGTGTGTGGTGCATTTTTCAGTGGATTGTTGTCTTTATCCCAAGTGCCTTCAATTACTTTTTGAATCTCATTATGAATACTTGCCATTGCTGTAATAAAACGATCAATTTCACGTTTTGATTCACTTTCAGTTGGTTCAATCATTAACGTGCCTGCCACTGGGAATGACATGGTTGGCGAATGAAAGCCATAATCCATCAAACGCTTGGCAATATCTTCTTCAGAAATACCGCTTTGTTCTTTAAGTGGACGAATATCAATAATGCATTCATGTGCAACAAAACCTTGATCGCCTTGATACAAGATTGGGAAAAATTCTTTCAATTCATTAGCCATATAATTAGCACTAACAATGGCGACCTCTGTTGAGCGCTGCATGCCGTACTTGCCTAACAATTTAATGTACGACCATGAAATTGGCAAAATTGAGGCAGAACCATACATCGCTGCTGACACTGCGTTTGAATCTTTCTCTAAAGGATCGCCTGGTAAAAATTCTGC
>JAPYQD010000237.1 GCA_029937335.1 Gammaproteobacteria bacterium | reverse complement strand
GCCTGCCTGTCACGCAGGATGTCGAGGGTTCAAATCCCTTCCGGATCGCCATATTTTTGCAAATATTGCAAAACTAAAAAAGGTAGTCAATTGACTACCTTTTTTTTATTCTTTTTTTCTATAAGAATATCCATTTTTCATTCTATTAAGTTCATCGAACAAAGCCACTCAAGTGTGCGGAGTTTTTCGTTTATAATTCTTATTTTTTATTAACTAAATGGTTTTAGTGCGAAAGCAAAATACCACCTAAAAATATTATGATGTTGAATTCAATTAAGGAGAAGTCTAAAGGCATATTTACCTATGTGATTGTCGGCTTAATCTCACTTACTTTTATTATCACCGCTCTTTATGGTGTTGACTTTAATAGCTCGGGAGAAACGGTTGCTACTATTAATAGCGAAGAAATCTCAAAAAAGGAGTTTTTATCAGAGTTCAATCCAAAGAAAAGACAGCTCCAGCAAGAGTTGGCTGAAAAATACACAACTGAGTTTGACAGCATACTTAAACAATCTACACTTGAATCAATGATTAATAGGCGCCTTTTGGATCAGCTTGCTAAAGACATGGGTCATGCAACGACAGGTGAAGAATTGCAGGCGTTAATTCAGTCTAATAGTGTCTTTAAAGTGGATGGACGATTTTCTATAGAAAGGTACAAGAAGTTATTGGCGCTTAATGGCTACAGTGATGCAATGTATGAATCAACTAAATTAGCAGAGCTAACGCAAGGCCAAATTAAATACAATTTATTAGATTCTGCTTTTGTAACACCTATTGCATTAAAAAATTTACAAGCGCTCAACGATCAGCAGCGTGAGTTTAATTATATTCAGTTAAGTGCGAATAATTATTCAGACAAAGTAAAGGTAGCTACTGAGAGTGTGAAAGATTTTTATGATAATCAGAAGGAATCTTTTTCTGAGCCTCAGAAGATTAAGGTAAATTTTGTTGAACTATCGCTCAGTCAAATCGCTAAAGACGTTCAAGTTAATGACGATGAGCTGTTTAATTTTTACGAAGATGAAAAAGA
>JAPYQD010000061.1 GCA_029937335.1 Gammaproteobacteria bacterium | reverse complement strand
AGCTTTGTAGAGTTTGTTCATCAATTGGGTTTTGACGAAAATCAATAAATTCAAAATTAACACCTTGTTCTTTCAGAAATCTCTGTGCTTTTTTAATGGTGTCACAATTTTTAATGCCGTACATTTTGATCATAATTTCGTGTTGTAGAATTCTAAAATTTCTTTATTTTCTTGATCAACGATAATACGCAAACCCTTGCCAGGATAGTGCCAGTATTCAACACCTGACTCGATCAAGTTAACACTTTCTGGTTGTTTGAATAACCCTGTAATCGTATCGGGTGATAAATCTGCACTCGGAATAAAGGTGAGTGATTCAATTGACAAGGCAAACATAGAAGCCTCCCCCGCTTTATTGAATGAGGTCTTTTTATTGCCAGTTGGCATAACCGCACTCTCTTTAATGTTGTTATTTAAATAATCAAATTGTTGATTAGTTAGTGCTAAATTAAGAATAACTTTTGCTGAAATACCGCCAACTTTAGTACTAGAGAAAAACACTTCTAATGTTTTCTTTTGATCTGTATCTTCAAACAAAGAAGCTTTAACCTCGGTGCCAAATAGACGCATAGACTCAGCCAGTGTACTCTCGCCCATGGTTAAGCCAAAAACAACAGTTTTACCTTGGTCATTGATATAGCTTTGCCAAGGCATGGCTTGATTATCAGGGATTTCAACATCTCGTGTGCTTAGATAAAATACGCCATAAATCACAAAAGCGATTAATAAAATAATAACAACTACTCTACTTTCTTTCATCGTTCAAATGGGCCCTTACCGGCTTTACCTCTTAGCCAATTGAGTGCTTTGAATGTTGGCTCATGATTAATTAACTTCAGCTCCAGCTTGCGCTTGCCTGGAAATTCCATTAAGAATAAACCCAACAAAATAGAAATAATGCCTTGACCTGGTGTTACTAACATAATAATGCCAGCAATTAAAAGCACAAAGCCGACCATTGTTCTACCAATAACAATAATCAAATGACCAAGGTGTTTGATTTCAACTTTATGTTGATTGGTATGGACAAAATAATCCTGAGGAATCTTGCCTAATAATAATGGGGTTAATAAAAGACTGGCAACAAAAACAACAAAAGACACAATCCCCATCCAGACAAAATATTGATGATAGTCTGCCGTGGCTTGGGTAATAAAATCTAACATTCTAATAAGAAGGTTACTGGACCGTCATTGGTGAGCGACACCTGCATGTCGGCGCCAAAAATACCTGTGGCCACTGTGTCATGTGCTTTTTGTATTTGATGAACAAAATAGTCATACAGTTCTTCGGCCTCGACGGGTGGTTTGGCGGTGGAAAATCCAGGCCGTGTTCCAGAGCTGGTATCTGCAACTAAGGTAAATTGCGAAACAAGTAAAATACCCCCTTTAACGTCAGTAACCGATAGATTCATTTTATCGTCAGCATCGTAAAACACGCGATACGACAACAGGCGTTTAATCATTTTATCGACTTCGGCAAATTCATCGTATTTTTCAATACCAATAAACACCAATAAGCCTTGATCGATCTGCCCTGTTATTTGGTTATTAACTTCAACCTGAGCACGACTAACACGTTGAATTAAGGCTTTCATTACGAAAGATAAGAAACATCTGCCACTGATAAGAACAATGCTCTTATCCAGTTAAGTAGTGTTAAACGTGAACGCTTGAGTATTTCATCGTCAGCATTGACCATGACTTGATCAAAAAAGGTATCGATTGTCTCTTTAAGGCTAAGCAACTCTCTCATTGATTGCGTGTAGTCATTGCTACTATTAAGCTGCTTAGCGACAGCTGTTGTTGCTTCAAACAGTGCTTTTTCCGCAGCCTCAACCAGCACACTACTATCAACTTGGATGCCTAAATCTTGGTGGTCTTTAAGCATATTGGCAATACGTTTATTAGCTTCAATCAGGCTAGCTGATGCACTGTCGTTGGTAAATTCATTTAATGCTGCCACTCTTAGGTGAAAATCATACGGTGATTCTGGACGTACTGCCAATACAGCTTCAAACGCTTTAGAGCTAACTTTTTGCTCTTTGTAATAAGCACGTAAACGATCCATCATAAATTGGTAGATAGCATCTGCACTTGATCTGTCAACTTCTGAAGCGTGCAACTCGAGTGATTGCTTAATAAGTGCTTTAAGATCAACTTTAAGTTCAGCTTCCACCATGATTCTCAATAAACCTAATGCCATCCGTCGAAGAGCATACGGATCTTTCGAACCCGTTGGACCTTGACCAATACCATAAATACCTGTGATAGTATCAAGCTTGTCGGCAATTGCCACCACCAAGCCTTCGTTGGTACTTGGTAAAGTGTCGCCTGCAAACCTTGGGTGGTAATGCTCGCTAATGGCGGTTGCCACAGCAGTGTCTTCACCATCATTCAATGCATAATAACCACCCATCACACCTTGTAAATCAGCAAATTCACCGACCATATCAGAGACTAAATCAGTTTTAGCCAATAGACCTGCACGAGCACTGTGATCAGCATTAGCACCAATAACGTTGGCAATATAGATTGACAATAATTCAATACGTTTGGCTTTGTCACCCATAGAGCCCAAAGACTTCATAAACAAAACACGATCTAATTTAGGTAAGCGTGAAGCTAAGGAATTGGCCTTATCCTGCTCCCAGAAAAACTCTGAGTCAGTTAAGCGTGGTCTAATCACGCGTTCGTTGCCATCGATAATTACTGATAAATCGCTAGATTCAATATTGGCAACCGAGATAAAGGTTGGCAATAATTTACCATTATCATCCACCATGTGAAAATACTTTTGGTGTGATTTCATGGCAGAGATAAGCGCCTCTTCTGGCACATCTAAAAATCTTGCATCAAAGCCACCTGAAAATGCGCACGGGTATTCAACCAAAGCGCAAACTTCTTCTAATAATGATTCATCAATCACTGCATTCGATTGGCAATCAAGTGCAACTTGCATAACCTGCTCACGAATCATTTCTTTACGTGCATCAAAATCCACTTCAATTTGCGCCTTATCGAACAAAGTTTGTCGATAATCGCCAGCATTATCAATGCTAAACGTTTGCTCACCAGTAAAACGCAAACCTCGAGTCGTGTTACCACTGGTTAAGCCCATGACAGTTGCCTTGACTACATCGCCACCTAACATCATGATCAACCAATGTGTTGGACGTACAAAGTTAAAGTCTAAATCACCCCAGCGCATTGCGCGTGTAATGGGTATTTTTTTAATAGCTGTATCAACAATGTCTTGCAATAAATCTTGTGTTTTTAAGCCTTTTTGTTCTTTGGTAAAGAAGTAATAATCCGCCTTGCCAAAAGATTTTTGCTCTAGATCAGATCTAGTAACGCCACATGATTTGGCGAAACCTTCAACTGCTTGGTCAGGTGCACTGACTGCAGGGCCTTTGCGTTCAATAAGTTGGTCTTTTTGCTGACATTGTAGGTCACTCACCAATACTGCTAGGCGTCTTGGCGTGGCAAAAGACGCAACCTTAGTGTATGACAAATTAAGCTCAGACAGTTGTGTAATCACATTGTTTGTAAGTGCGTTAGATAACTGCTTTAATAACTTTGGTGGCAACTCTTCTGTGCCGAGTTCTAATAAAAAATCTTGTGTACTCATACTATTTGAAACCTTAATTTACCTTTGTTTAAATCAATCATGACTGAGCGAGCATAGAGCTTAGTTGGTACCACATCAAACCTTTTATACACGCCAGCAATAGAAACCAATTGCGCATTGAAAGAATGAATAAAAATAGTGGCTTTTTCATCACCAGAAATACCAGCAAATACTTTACCTTGCACTTCTTTATAAGCAGAAACACTGCCGTATGACATGACTTCCGCATCTGATTTAACCACGCCCAATAATACTAAATCACTGTCCATTGCTACCACTTGCGCTGATGAATAAACTTTATTGGCTACAATCTTAGGGGCTTGATAAACTTTGTCTTGATGCGGATTAGGTGATTCATCATTAATGATCTTTTTAGGGGTTTTTGGCTTGCTCGGTGTTAATGATTTACCAAACACTGCCAAGCCTGAAAATTTGGCAAAATCAATCAGCTCTTGTTTGCGTGAACGAATCCCCACTGCCACCATGTCATTCTGGGTTAGGATCTCTATTAATACCGCCAACTCATTAGCCTGAAAATGTTTATTTTCAATCTCAAGAATAACAGGTGCATGTTGAAATTGTTTTTTATTTTTACTGGCCAAATCAGCAATTTCAATCAGTAAATCATCAAGATTGTTAGTCAATACTCTAAGCGTATATAGCGCTTCAGTTTGAGTTTTCACTTCAATTAGATTTGGCTTTTTCATCTATTTAATCTTTCCAGCTTTGCGTACAATCTAGAAAGAACCAAACACGTTTCATACCAGTATCACCACTAAGCATTAACTCTAATGGCGCTTTGTGTTTAAATTTTTTAACGGGTCGCTTGAGCCAAATCGAGGCATATTCTCGATTGGTAGGGAAGGTTGTACCAAGCGATTCATGAATACCTAAAATCATTTCGCTACGGTTAATAGAGGTTTGGTCAAAGTCAAAAGATTTGTCACCTCTTCTATACAAATACAGGTGTCTAGCCTTGAATGATTTTGGCAAACCTAATAGCGTAATCTGATCTTGATCAGCTAATTTCCATTGCTCCATAATTTGCGTCAACTGAAGAGTAAGCTTGTTTTTTTGATCGTCAGTAATACCATCAAGTTCTATCATTAGTTCACCCTAAAATGAAACAAGATTTCACGATCGAACACACTTGTATCTGGTGCAGGGGGCAATGGTGAAG
>JAPYQD010000236.1 GCA_029937335.1 Gammaproteobacteria bacterium | reverse complement strand
TCGCGCTTGAAATTAACAAACCCCTCCAGAATTGATTCAACGCCGTTCATACTTTGCCAAGCTTCAGTGATTTGGCTCTCGTCTTGCATTAAAAACTGACCCTTACCATCATAACCTTCAGTTGCTGTTTTTAAAATAGCAGGCAGGCCAATTTGTTCTACAGCGGTTTTTAAATCAGCTTCAGAGTTCACCATTTGATACGGTGCACAAGGAATGTTTAATTGATCAAATAAGGCTTTTTCTCGGCCACGATGTTGTGTGGTGAATAGTGATTTTTCGCCAGGATAAACAGAAACGTTTTTGCTGATTTCTTTAACGATTTCAACATCCGTATTTTCACTTTCATAAGTGATGACGTCAGCAAAAGCAACCAAGGATTCAATATTGTCTGCGTTATCTTCAAGCGCAAACATATGACCTAAAAGCGCAGAAGGTTCATCAGTAGAATTACCTGAAAACCCAAATTGGTGATTCAAAGGATAGCCAGAAATTGCTAGCATTCTGCCGAGTTGGCCCGCGCCTAAAACACCTATTTTCATTAGTTAATTTTGTGGATTTGGGTTATCAAGCACGTCTTGGGTTTGTTTGGCTCTAAATGCTGCTACTTTTTCGCGAATAGCTTCGTTTTCATTGGCAACAATTTGTGCTGCCAAAATACCGGCATTTTTAGCGCCCGCTTCACCAATAGCTAGTGTACCAACAGGGATACCACCTGGCATTTGTGCAATAGAGAGTAAAGAATCTTGACCGCTAAGCGCCTTAGATTGAATAGGCACACCCAATACCGGCACAATGGTTTTGGCAGCAACCATGCCCGGTAAGTGCGCTGCACCACCAGCACCAGCAATGATAACTTTTAGGCCGCGCTCACTTGCAGTGGCTGCGTATTCAAACATGAGGTCGGGCGTGCGATGTGCAGACACCACTTGAACTTCGTGAGGCACACCAAATTCTTCCAGCATTTCTACTGCATGCTTCATGGTTGGCCAATCAGATTTTGACCCCATAATTACACCGACTAAAGTTGTCATTAGAAC
>JAPYQD010000060.1 GCA_029937335.1 Gammaproteobacteria bacterium | reverse complement strand
CACCAACACACACCAAGTCGGCGTACAATAAAACTATCAACAACTACTGGAGATAGTAATGAATAAAAAACTCGACACTAAAGCTATTGCACTTGCTTTTGGCATTCTATGGTCGTTAGGTATTCTCGTTATGTCAATCATTGCGTTAACATCTACAACTTACTTACATAATATTGTTGATTTCATGTCAAGCGTTTATATAGGATATTCATTAAGCCTTACTGGTATTTTGACGGGCATGGTCTGGGCATTTTTTGATGCAGCAATTGGTGGCTTAGTGTTCGCATGGCTGTACAACAAACTAGCGAAATAAGCACCTAGCTAGGTATAATCAACGACATATTAATACTTGGGTTAACCCTATGTCTGGCAATTCTTTTGGAAAATTATTCACAGTCACCACTGCAGGTGAATCACATGGTGAGGCGCTGATTGGTATTGTTGATGGCTGTCCTCCTGGCATGGCACTGACTGAAGCTGACCTTCAAGGTGATCTTGATCTTAGAAAGCCAGGTACTTCTCGCCACACCACGCAACGTCGTGAAGAAGACTTAGTAAAAATTTTATCCGGTACCTTTGAAGGCAAAACCACGGGTATGCCAATTGCGCTAATTATCCAAAACACCGATCAACGCTCAAAAGACTATGGCAACATTGCCAATACTTTCCGCCCTGGTCATGCTGATTACACTTATGATCAAAAATATGGTTTTAGAGATTACCGTGGTGGTGGCCGTTCTTCTGCACGTGAAACTGCGATGCGTGTTGCTTGTGGTGGTATTGCAAAAAAATATTTAAAAGAAAGTCTAGGTATTGAAATCAAAGGTTACTTATCACAACTCGGTCCGATTACCTTTGACAATTTTGATTGGAATGAAGTACACAACAATCCATTCTTCTGCCCTGATGCAAACAAAGTTAAAGAGTTAGAAGATTATATGGATGCACTACGCAAATCCGGTGATTCGATTGGTGCACGTGTTAATGTGGTTGCTACGAACATGCCATCCGGTCTTGGCGAGCCAATCTTTGATCGCTTAGAGGCAGATATTGCTCACGGCATGATGAGTATTAATGCGGTTAAAGGTATTGAAATTGGCGCTGGATTTAACTCAATCACTCAAAAGGGTACTGAGCATCGTGATGCGATTACACCGCAAGGCTTTACCTCAAACCATGCGGGCGGCACACTCGGTGGCATTAGCTCAGGTCAAGATGTATTAGTATCTATTGCATTAAAGCCAACCTCAAGCCTACGTTTACCGATTGAAAGTATTGACAAGCAAGGTAATCCTATTGAAGTGATTACCAAAGGTCGTCACGATCCATGTGTAGGCATTCGTGCCACCCCTATTGCTGAAGCCATGCTGGCTATGACTATTATGGATCATGTGATGCGTCATCGCGCACAAAACACAGGGGTTAAATCCTCTACACCGGTCGTGCCAGCTAAGGCATAACATTGTTAAAAAATAAGGAAAAAATCTATGTTGTTTACACTGATTAACAAGTACGCCCCTAACAATGTTAAAAATGACGTATTGTCTGGTTTGACAGTTGCACTCGCATTAGTACCAGAAGCGGTAGCCTTTGCCCTACTCGCCGGTGTATCGCCATTAGTTGGCCTGTACGCTGCCTTTACCATTGGTTTAGTCACCTCTGTTATTGGTGGTCGTCCAGGTATGATCTCAGGCGCTACTGGTGCAATCGCTGTGGTGATTGGAACATTGGTTGCCTTTCATGGTGTTGAGTACTTATTTGCTGCTGTTGTATTAACGGGTTTAATTCAGATTGCTTTTGGTGTGCTCAAATTGGGTAAATTTATTCGCTTAGTACCGCACCCGGTATTCTTAGGCTTTGTTAATGGTATTGCCATTGTTATTTTTATTGGCCAAGTCAAACAGTTCAGGATTGGAGATGCTTGGATTACTGGTGAGCCATTACTAATTATGCTGGCCATTATCGCTGCAACAATGGCGATTATTCATTTTATGCCAAGATTCACCAAAGCCATTCCAGAGATATTGGTGGCTGTTATTGTTGGAAGTTTGGCAGTTATTTGGCTTGGCCTAGACACACGTACCGTGGGTGACGTCGCTTCTATTAAAGGTGGCTTCCCTCCTTTTCATATTCCTGATGTAATATTTAACTTGGAAACATTAAAAATTATTTTCCCTTATGCGCTTACTATGGCATTGGTTGGTCTGATTGAAAGCTTACTTACCCTTAATTTAGTTGATGATTTAACTGAAACCACAGGCCAACCCAATCGCGAAAGCATTGGCCAAGGTGTTGCTAACACGGTGACTGGTCTATTTGGTGGCATGGGTGGTTGTGCCATGGTTGGCCAAAGTATTATTAATATTAAATCGGGTGGTCGTGGTCGCCTATCTGGCGTTGTTGCTTCAATTACCTTGTTAATGTTCATTCTATTCCTATCAGAATACATTGAGATGATTCCAATCGCAGTATTGATTGGTGTGATGTTTATGGTGGTGATTGGCACCTTTGAATGGTGCACCATACGTTTGTTTGGCAAAATTCCAACCTTAGACATTATTACAGGTATCTCTGTTGCAGTGATCACCGTACTGACAGACAACTTAGCTTTGGCTGTAATTGTTGGTGTGATTCTGTCAGCCCTGTCTTTTGCCTGGGAATCTGCCAGTAAGATATTTGTTAAACAAACTCAAAATGACGAAGGTAATAATGTCTATGAAATCTATGGCACCTTATTCTTTGCATCAAAAGATCGCTTTCAAGAATTATTCAATCCTGTAGAAGATACAGACGATGTTTATATTGATTTTGGCAACTCTAAAGTATTAGACCACTCAGCCATTCAGGCCATTGATAAACTAGCTATTCGTTATAAACGTGTGGGCAAGACCTTGCACTTGCAGCATTTAAGCGCAGAATGTCGATTACTATTAAAAACCGCTAAAAACTTAGTAGAAGTCAATGTATTGGAAGACCCAACTTATCATGTAGCAGACGATAAACTTGCCTAACGCTACTTGAAAATCTGCTCTAATATTTGTACAATATAACTACATTGATAAATATTAGAGGAAGCATATGAATAAAATCTTACTAATCATCGCACTATTGGCATCAACCCTGGTGAGTGCTCACGGGACTTTTCAATCAGGTTTTAATAACGGCTTTTGGCGTGATTTTGATCGTCAATTCCAAAAACTAGACCATGAAATGAATCGCCTGCAACATTCAGCAAATCGCTTTAGCTCACAATCAAGACAACGCTTTGATAAAGACAGCAACAGCTACGTGGTAGAGGTAAAACTCTCAGGCTTGGGTAAGGAAGATATTGATATTTCTACCAATAAGAACATGCTAATTATTAAAGGCATGCGTAATAGTGAAAAAACCTCTGATAATCAAAGTGCCCGATCATCCGCCAGCTTTTCTCACTCGATGTCTATTCCGCGTGATGGTGATAAAGATAACATCAGTGCAGACTTTAAGGATGGTGTGTTAACCGTATCCATTCCAAAATTAGTCAAACCAAAACCTCAGGTTAAAAAGATAAGTATTAACTAGTTATCTGCCGGGCTCATCACCCCAAAGTAATTTGTGCATTTGCACCTGCATACGAACGTTTAGTTGATTATCTAAAATCCAATCGGCCAACTGTGTTGGTGTCACTGCATCAAACACGGGTGAGAACAAAACACCAGCCTTAGTTGGATATTGGTTAACAATATCAACACTCCAGTCAAAATCTTCTTTGGATCCAATCACAAATTTCAGTTGGTCCTTAACGTCAAGCTTGGCAATATTGTCATATTTATTGTGCTTGGATTCATTTGATGATGGGGTTTTAACATCCATCACAATCGACACTTTTGGATTCACAGCACTAATATCAATACTACCACTGGTTTCCAGTGAGACTTGGCATCCTTCCTTAACGAGCGCATCTAACAAAACATGGCAATCAATTTGGGCGAGCGGCTCGCCACCAGTGACACATACATACCGTGTATTGTATTGTTTAACTTCAGCGAGTATCTCATCAATACTGAGCATATTATTGCCTTTAAAGGCGTATTCAGTATCACAATACGTGCAACGCAACGGACAACCAGTCAGACGCACAAATACTGTTGGCAAGCCCACTTCACGCGCCTCACCTTGTAGTGAGTAAAATATTTCGTTAATGTTTAAATTGACCATCTTTGAGTTGTTTAATTTGGTTACGTACATCCGCTGCATTCTCAAATTTCAGCTCTTCTGCAAAAGCATACATTTGTTTTTCTAATGCTTTAATCTCTTTGGCTAATTGCACTGGAGAAAGCTGCCTTTGAATGTTCTCATTCACCATATTATCGTCATTTTCTTGACTGGTGATATCGGTATCTAGAATATTAATAATTGGCTTTACCACTCCCTTCGGTGTAATGTTGTGTTTTTTGTTATAGGCTTCTTGTCTTTCTCGGCGCCTATTGGTTTCATTCATAGCGCGCTCCATTGAGCCAGTGATTCGGTTTGCATACAAAATCGCCCGACCATTCACATTACGAGCAGCTCGTCCCATAGTTTGAATCAACGAGCGTTCCGAACGAAGGAAGCCTTCCTTGTCTGCGTCTAAAATCGCCACTAATGACACCTCAGGTATATCCAAGCCTTCTCGAAGTAAGTTAATCCCCACTAGCACGTCAAACACGCCTAAACGTAAATCACGAATAATTTCTACCCGCTCTACGGTATCGATATCAGAATGTAAATAACGCACTTTAACACCATGATCGTTCAGATAATCACTGAGCTGCTCTGACATTCTTTTGGTTAAAGTGGTAACCAACACGCGCTC